>JALFLX010000115.1 GCA_022774485.1 Bacilli bacterium | reverse complement strand
GGTGTTTTAAACGTCTTTTCTAGGATTTTTTTAATTAACTATATCATGTATACGAGCGCTGCTGATTTTATTTTTGTCCTCACGATAATATTTATCGCAATAGGTGTCCTATCATTGCTTCAGCTGTTATCCACTAACATTTCCAAAGAACGATACACATTCGGTGTCTTGCTCTCCTTAGGTTGCTCTTATTGCAGCTTGCTGAAGATGATGCTCTGTGAAAGTGTTTTGCTG
This sequence comes from Bacilli bacterium, assembly GCA_022774485.1. Classification (GTDB taxonomy): domain Bacteria; phylum Bacillota_I; class Bacilli_A; order RFN20; family CAG-288; genus Enterosoma. The sequence continues at coordinate 8,413 of JALFLX010000115.1, read as the reverse complement.
ATGTCATCTGTATATCTATTCACAATCATCTTCACGCAAACAGCTTTCCTTATCTACAATGCAACAATCGCTCTCCCAGCGTTGAGTTTGATGAATTTCATCCCTCTTCTTCTGCTGCTCATCATTCTTTTATCCGGAGCTCTTCTCGTGTTTCTGGGCACTGGAAAAGCTTCAAAGACGAATATCACTATTCTCTTAAAATCAAACCTATAAGCCAGAAAGAAGCTTCGCTGCTTCCTTGTCTAAAATCACAGTAAAGGAAGGATGCTTTTGAAGAATACTCGCCGGACAACTCTCATCCACGGGACCTTGAATCATTCTTTTTACTGCTTCCGCTTTATTGCTTCCATTGACTAACATGATGATATTTTTTGCTTGCATGACATCTTGAATGCCGATCGTGATCGCTTCTTTTGGAACATCTTCAATCCGATCGAATAACCGAGAATTATCCCTGATTGTGCACTCAGCCAATCGCACGACATGAGTATGACTTGAAAAGGAAGTACCCGGCTCATTAAATCCGATATGGCCATCGCTTCCTAAACCCAAAAGCTGAAGATCTTGAGGATTCTTTGCTAATTTTTCCGTGTATGCTTCACACTCTTTTTCTAAGTCAGTAGCAACACCAGAGGGGACAAAGGTGTTCTCGAGTTTAATATCAACCTGTGAAAAGAGATTCTGATTCATAAAGTAACGATAGCTCTGAGGATGATCCGCAGGCAAACCGACATATTCATCTAAATTAAAAGAAGTGACATCTCGAAAGCTTATCTGACCGTTTTGAACCATTTTAACAAGTCTTTGATATAGCCCTAATGGAGTGCTTCCTGTCGCAAGTCCTAACACGAGTTTCGGATTCTCTTTGATCGCTTGAGAGAAGAGCAAGCACGCCTTTTCACTCATCTCTTCATAATCAGATACCACTATGATGTTCATGTTGTTCACCTCTTGTTCTAGCATACACATTTTTAAAAACAATCGCAAAAAAAAGAGGTGCAGAATCATCCACACCTACTTTTTCTAGCGATCAGTCAAGCCACCAGACATTTCCTTTGAGAGCGATAAAGAGGATATCGACTAACCAAAGGAACGGGATACCGACAATGATCAAGACAACAGCGAGAACAATGCCTAAGACATTCTTCTTTGCGATGGACTTGATGAGTCTGTAAACGACCCAAACAATGTCAATACCCGGAAGAGCGAGGATAACCTTTAACCAAAGAGGAAGATTATCGATTGCATTACAAAGTTCCATTTTGTAAGCCTCCTAAACAACAATAATATAGTTAAAGTGTATGGGAAAGTAAATCACTTGTCTTCAGTTTCTTTCACAGGCCTACCATTTTCGTCGTAATTTTCGCTAGTGGAGCCTTTTTCTGGATCAATCATGACAGCTGATTTCAGTTTCGTGATTACCTGTTTTGTCTTTTCCGAAGCATCGCTTAAGACGGAAGGCTTCTTGAAAAGCTGTGGAATTTGCTCTCTCATTTTCTCCTTAAACTCTTTTTTCTGAAGTTTCTGCTCTTCTTTCATCTTCTCAAACTTTGCTACAACATTGCTGTTTCGAGCAGCTTTCGAAATCTTCCCAAAAATATCGGCGCTGGTGATAAAGTCAAGAAGCAGTACACCATAGATAATGCCGAGCAAGAATATCAAGCCGAAGTGAGCAGCGGTTGCTCCCGTTGCATATCCAAAAATATATTCGTACATATTCCAAAAGAGGCGATATACAAAAGGATTGAGAGCATAATAATAAACCACTGCGATTACAAACCAAAAGAAAGAGAATAAGGGGCAGATAATTCCCATAATATTTCCTTTCATATTGGAATAATCCCACAATCTCACATGGAATCCTTTGACAAAGATAAGTCCAGCCAAAAATTCAAGAAGAATCATCGATGCTGTCATCGAGAAGATCATGATTAAATCATATACAGTAGGACCACAAGCCTGCTCTACTCCAAACAGTCCCCCGAGGGGATTGTAAAATGGAATAACCATATGAAAGGCAAGGGCTAAAAAATAGGAGAGAAAAAACATCAGTAGCAAACCAAACCCGTAAAGAGGAAGCCAAGGTCCTCTCATAAATCCCGGGTTAACCCAACGCTTTGCGGTGAAGATTCTGCGAAAGAGAACCTCAAGGCAATAGCCACCCATCGATCCAACTAAGAAAAGAAGCGCGATGGTAAGTAAAATTTCGACAGCAAACGTGCTTTTTGATACTTCTTCCAAAAGAAACAGACTCATGCTCCATACCTCTCTTTCTGTTTTTATGGTAGCATATTCCACAGAGAATTTTCTCTCGATGTAACAAATAATCAAATTGAGAAATAGGAGGTGTGAGATGATAGAAAAAAGAATTGTGTTTTTAGGAACGCCAGAGATCTCCGCTGATCTGTTAAAAGGCATGGTGGAACAAGGTTTTCACATTGTCGGTGTCGTCACCAAAGAGGATAAAGTCAGAGGAAGGAACAACAAGATCGAAGAATCCCCTGTTGCTAAAATGGCAAGAGAGCTGAATATACCTGTCCACAAGCCGCACCGCTTGAACAAAGATTTTGATTTTATCAAAGCGTTAGAACCTGATTTGCTCTTAACCTTCGCCTATGGCCAGCTGATCTCCGATGAAGTCTTAGCCTTAAGCAAAGAGAAACCTTTAAACGTACACGCTTCTCTCCTCCCAAAATACAGAGGAGCTGCTCCGATTCAATACGCTCTCAGAGATGGAGAAGAGAAGACAGGTGTCTCCTTGATGGAGATGGTACACGAGATGGATGCTGGTGATGTCTACGCCGTCAAAGAACTTACAATCAACAAGGAGGACAACTACACCAGCTTAGCCTCTCATCTTTCAAGCCTCGCGCTTTCACTTGTCACAGAATCACTCCCCCTCTATTTTGAGCATCGGCTTGTAGGCGTAAAACAAGATCCGACAAAAGTCACTTTTTGCCCCTCGATCAAGAAAGAAGAAGAACATTTAAATCTCAGCTTAGCCCCACAAGATTTTGTCAACCAAGTTAGATCCTTAAGTCTCACTCCTGGAGGATACCTCTTAGAAGGAGAGCAAATTTTAAAAGTGTATCAAGCGCGTGTCTACAGCGATGAAGTAACCGCTAAAAAAGGTACGATTGTTCTTGCCAAAAAGAAACAGATTATCCTTCAGCTTGAAAACGGACAAGTCGCTTTAGAGATGCTTCAACGCCCAGGAAAGAAAATCATGAGCGCTCAGGATTTCAACAACGGAGTCCGCAACTTTGAAGGGACTATCTTAAAATGAAAGAGACAAAGACAAACGCGATGCGTCTTCTTGACGCAGCCTCTATCTCCTATCTACCTCACGAATACGATCCAGAAAAAGCCTTGAGCGCTGTGGAAGTTGCTAAAATTCTCTCGCAAGATACAGAGCGAGTGTTCAAGACTCTTGTCACAGTCGGAAAGAGTCTAGAACACTATCTCTTTGTTATCCCAGGAGAAAAAGAACTCGATTTAAAGAAAGCTGCCAAAGCCTGCGGAGAGAAAAATATCGAGATGATTCCGCAAAAAGAGCTTCTCCCTCTAACTGGATATATCCACGGAGGATGCTCTCCTATCGGGACGAAAAAGAAATTGAAAACCTATTTCGATGAGACGATGTGTCTCTTTGACAGTGTCTATGTATCAGGCGGAAGAAGAGGACTTCAAATTGAGATCAACCCAGAAGACTTAATTTCGTTTTGCCAAGGCGAATACGCTGATCTCTGCAAATGAAAAAAGCATCCGAAGATGCTTTTTTTCATTTCTGAATTTAGTAATTAGCTTTATCAGCAGAGCCGAAGAGTCTGATCTTCTCCTCCACTTTCTTGCAGATTGCTTCAAAGCCAGGCTTGAGAAGTTTTCTAGGATCATAACCCTTGGAGGAATTCTCCGCAGTCGGATCCGCTTTGCCGGCTTTGCAATATTCGATTGTAGCTTCTGCAAAAACAAGCTGGCAATCAGTGTTAACATTGATCTTGCTGATACCATCGTGGATGGCATGAGTGATCTGATCATCCGGGATACCAGTTCCACCATGGAGGACAAGCGGGATGTAATCAGTCGCCTGATTGATTTTCTCTAAGGCGTCGAAGTGAAGTCCGCTCCAGCCTTCCGGATAGATGCCGTGGATGTTTCCGATACCGGCAGCTAAGAAATCGATTCCTAAGGAAGCGATGACTTTGCACTCTTCCGGATCTGCAACTTCACCATCCGCGGTGATGCCATCTTCAGTTCCACCGATCGCACCAACCTCAGCCTCGATAGATAAGCCCTTGTCATGCGCTAATGCGACAAGCTCTTTGGTCTTAGCGATATTCTCATCAAACGGAAGGGAAGAACCGTCAAACATGATGGAAGTGAAGCCGGCTTCGATACAAGCTTTGGCAGCTTCATAATTTCCGTGATCGAGATGGATGGCGACAGGAACAGTGATTCCTAAAGCCTCATCGAGACCGCGGATCATATTGGCGACAACTTTGTAGCCACCCATATATTTGGCAGCACCCATAGAAGAAGCGATGATGACAGGGCTGTTCAGCTTCTGAGCAGTGAGCAAAATCGCTTTGGTCCACTCCAAATTGTTGGTGTTGAAGTGACCGACTGCATAATGGCCTTTTTTCGCGGCCTGTAACATTCTAGTAGCGTTGACAATCATTACAATGATCCTCTCTTTCAATCGGAAGTATTGTATATTCTTTCCGTTTTGATTTCAATCAAAAGAACGGAGGTGAAAATACTTTTCTCTGTTTAACCTTTTAACTTTTTTCGCTTCAAAGCGATGCGATAACAACATTTTACTAAGAATGCAAAGAAAGAATCGCTGCTATCGTTTGTTTTTTTAACAATCGTGTTCATTCGCAACCTAAAATATGTAAAATAAAGATAGTTAATTGTAAAATCTATAATATCTTTCTATAATTAAGTGCTAAAAAATCGCTAAAGGTAAGAAATGGGAGAATCTAGCTATGATTGAGGTAAACTGCAAGTTCATCGGCTCCTGTCGAGTCAAAACCATCGCTGAATTGTACAACCAGTACTACAACGCAGTCGGAATTCCGCTAGAGTTTGATAAGCTCGAAGAAGTGAGAGAAAAAATAATTGTCTCCGCTCCGGTGGAGGAAGAAGAGCTTCAAGAGAAAGAAGAATTTGTCTTGAAAGTACTTCAAAACGCTGTCAGCTTAGAGCGTGTCGCCTATGAGCTTGTCTTGGATTTAGCAAACGAAGGACTCACATATGCTGAGATCAATCTCATCCCCTCTCTTCACACAAGAAAAGGTCTTTCTCAAAGAGAAGTAGTCGATGCTGTCCTCTGCGGTATCGGAAGAGGCTTAGGACAAGTCGAACACTCTATTAAAATCGGTCTTGTCTTAGGAATCTTGAGACAGGAAGATAAAGAAGTCAATCACGAGACCATTCTCTTAGCAAACAGATATAAAGGAACTTGTGTCTGCGGTCTTCGCATCTCCGGAACCGATGATGGAAGTTATCCTCTCTTCCTCTTCGGAGAAGAGATTAACTTGATCCGCTCGATGCGCTTCTCCTACGCTGTCGATGCTGATGATGAGATGGATGTCATCTACGCTTGTGATAACGGCGCTCGAAGAATCTTCCAAGGTCTTCATGCCTCTCTCTCAAAACAAGCGATTCACGCTCTTAGAACTCACAACGTGATTCTCGAATGTTCTGCAAAAGCGAGCTATCTCACCAAAAAGCTTCCTTCTCTCTCTTCTCACCCGATGAGAACATATGCGGAAAATAATGTCCTTGTCATTCCGTGCTCCTATGCAAGAACCACTTTTGGAACAAACACCAAAGAGGAGCTCTTTGATGCTTCCCACATCCTCGCTGTCCCTTATCAGAGCCTTTCGAAGGGAATCGAGATGGCGGAAAAGCTATCCTTTCATAAGTAATCACTGACCGCACCAACCCGGTGCGGTTTTTTTGAAAAAAATCAACAAAACTCAAAAAAATCAATACTTTCAAACAAGATTCCACGAAGAAATAGCCTTGAAAGCGATACCGAGATAAAGAAAGTATTTTCACGCATAAGAAATCGTGTTATCATATCCGCGAAGAAATGGATATAGTGAGCTGTAAACGGTGGCTCTGTCTCTAGCCTCAGCCTTAATGAGGGCTATTCATTTCATCCAAAGATCCCTATCACTTTTCTTGGATGAAATGAACTCAACTAGAGTTCATTTTTTCAAAAATATTCATACGAAGGGGGAAAATTATAGTATGAAAAAGTCTCTTATGATGCGTGTCGGTCTCATCGCTCTCTCCTCTCTCGCCATTGTCGCTTGCGGCGGAAATGAAGGTCAGCCTTCCGAAGTCGAGTTCTTCGAATTAAAGGAAACTGATATCGGCACTGAAACCAAAGCCGCTGATGCTAAGTTAGCTGGCTACACTGAGGAGAATCCTCTCAAGATCGGTCTTGTCACTGATTCCGGTACCTTAAATGACCATTCGTTCAACGAGTCTGCGTGGGCGGGTGTCAACAACTTTGCTACCGAGAACGGCGGCGGAACCATCAACTCTACTAGCTACTGCGTCGAAACTGGTAAGATTCACACCAAATATGTCCAGCCCGCTGAGAACGCCTACGACACTCAAGGCCGCTTAGCCGCTATGAAGACTGTCGCTCAGTGGGGCGCCAAAGTCATCATTCTTCCTGGCTTCCTCTTCCAGCCTGCCATCAAGAAGGCCATCGATGATCCGGCTTTCAAGGACGTCTGCCTCTTAGCGCTCGACTGCGTCAAAGAAGACTCCGATAACGGTTATGCACCTTATGAGTATACCGACAAGGTCACTTCCGTCATCTATCGTGAAGAACAGTCTGGTTTCTTAGCTGGTTACGCTGCTGTCAAAGAAGGCTTCAGAACATTAGGCTTCTGCGGCGGTATGGCTGTTCCTGCCGTTGTCCGCTATGGTTCTGGCTATTGCCAGGGTGCTGATGCTGCTGCCAAAGAGTTAAAGCTCGATGACAAAGCTGTCAAGATCAACTACTATTATGCCGGTGAATTCGCCCCGACTGCTGCCGCTACTGCTAACTGCAACACCTGGTATCAGTCCGGTACCGAAGTCATCTTCGGTTGCGGTGGTGCTGTCTATCAGTCTGTCACTGCCGCTTCCCAGGCTAACGATAACAAGCCTTGGATCGGTGTCGATGTCAACCAGCACGCTGACACTTCTTTAGGTGCCTCTCAGGAGTCTTGCATCACTTCCGCCATGAAGAACTTAACCAATGCCACCAAAGTCTTACTCGCTGGCTGGGTCAACAACGATGGTGCTTGGAACAAGACTTTAGCTGGTAATGTCGTCACTGTCGGTGCCAAGTCTGACAACTGCGTCCTCCCGACTCCTGCGACCACTGGTGATGAAGGCTGCTGGGGCTTCAAGAACTTCAAAATCGCTGAATACGAAGCTCTCTTAGCTGACCTCAAAGCTGGCAAAGTCAAAGTCAATTCCAACTCTGATGATGCTAAATTAAAGGATCACAACTTCGGTTGCTCCAATGCCATTGAAGTCAACTACGTCCTCTAATCTAATTAATTGACTTTTCAGGGTATAGGTATCATCTCACCTATACCCTTTTATTAAAAAGAAGGGAAATGGACAGAATGAGCGAAGAACAATTTGAAAATGTCATCGAATTAAAACACATCACCAAAGTATTCCCCGGTATCAAAGCGAACGATGATATATCTCTCACCTTAAGAAAAGGTGAAATTCACGCTTTGTTAGGTGAAAATGGTGCGGGTAAATCCACTTTAATGAGTGTCTTATTCGGCCTCTATCAACAGGATGGAGGTGAAATATATGTCCGCGGTGAAAAGGTTAAGATCAAAAATCCGAACGATGCGACTCGTTATGGCATCGGTATGGTTCACCAGCACTTTAAATTAGTCGGTTGTTACACAGCGTTACAAAACATCATCTTAGGATATGAACCTGTAACCAAAGCCTTCGGTTTCTTAAAACCGAAATCTGTCCGTCAATCCTTAATTGATCTTTGTGAAAAATTCCATTTCAAAGTCGATTTGGATAAGAAAATCGATGTCATGCCTGTTGGAGAGCAGCAGAAGGTTGAAATTTTAAAGATGCTTTACCGCAATAACGACATCTTGATTTTCGATGAGCCGACTGCGGTTTTAACGCCTCAAGAAATCGAGGAGTTGATGCAATCCATGAAACAGCTTGTCAGTGAGGGAAAATCAATTCTCTTCATCAGCCACAAGCTCAATGAGATCATGGAAGTTTCAGATCGTGTCACGGTCCTAAGAAAAGGCCGTTGCTTAGGCACTTTGAACACCAAAGATACCGATGTCAATGAACTTAGCCGCCTCATGGTCGGAAGAGATGTCAAACTTGTCACAGATAAGAAACCGAG
>JALFLX010000107.1 GCA_022774485.1 Bacilli bacterium | reverse complement strand
GCTTCAGAGATTCCGTATTCTGAGTCGTAATCGCAGCAAGGTTCTTCTGTAATTGGGCATTCGATTCTTGCATCTTACCAAGGCTCTTGTTCAACTCTTCTTGCTGTTTCTTCTGCTGCTCTTGTTGTTGATTTTGAGCCTCGGTTAATTTGGTTATTTGCTCCTGATGACTCTTTTGAATACCTTTCAGCTGCTCCTGGAGTTCCTTGTTCTGCTTCTGAGCTGCTTGAACTTGCTCATTATGCTTTTTTGTTGCCTCTTGTTGTGCCTTAACGGAATCTTCTTGTGCCTTGGTCAGGACTTTCAGCTTTTCCTGAAGTTCCTGGATGATTCTGTTGCACTCTTCCAGTTTGGAATTTGCTAAAAACAGTTCGGCTTCAAGCTTCTGATTTTTTTCTCTTAATTAGATGTTTTCGGCAATATACTGAGCTTCCGTTTTCATATGAATATTATAACATTTTTCATTCTATTTTAAAAGCAAAAAAGCCGAATTCATCGGCTTTTTCGGCTTTTCGAAAAGAAGTCCTTATGCGTATTTTATCCGCTTTCTTTCTGATACGATTTCCGCTCCATCCATCAGATATTTGACGTCCTCGAAAGTCAGCTTTCCGTCTTCGTCTGAACGCGGGATCTTGAAGCTGGTGTAATTCAACTCCCTGATCATCAGCCAGCGGCCGAATTCGTCCTCGACGTACACCTTCGCTATCTTCCTGCTTTTGGATATGAAAACGAAGATCGAGTCCTGCAATTCCGAGGGGGAGAAATTCTGCGACAGAAGGACCTGTATCTTCTCCATTCCCATTCTCATGTCAATCTGATGGGAATAAAGATAGATACTCTTGCCTTCAATTTTTATCTTTTCCATAATAGTCCTTCAAGATGGCTTTGGCATGTTCGAGGCTGGTCGTGATCTTCAGCCCGTTGAATTCGATGACGACAATGGAATGGTCGAACCTTGTGAAGTGTCCTGAATTGACGAATACGAAGAAATTGCGATATTAAGTTTTTCAGAGAGCTTTTGAATTTGTCTCTCATCAGGTTCTTTTGTGCTGTTTAACCACTCATCGATTAGGGTGACATTCGCCCCTGTTATTTCAGAAAGCTTTTCTCTCGAGAGAAGTCTTTTTGCCATGATTTCATTTAGTGTTTCTTTAAATATATGTCGTGCTCCTAAATCTGAGATAAGAGAGAAGTGATGAGGACGATATTGGTGAGAAGAACGATGAGATCGACAGGGTAGAAATAACGGACTGCACTCTTTCGATAGAAGAAGAACAAGAAGATAGATAGGATAGAAAGAAGGACATCAACAAGATAGAACGGGAGCGGGACTTGATAGGTCACAAAGAGAAGATAAGAGATTGAGCTATATATGATGATGACAATTGATAGAATGAAACCGATTAAATTTTGATGCTTTTTATAAGAAGGCAATTCAACTTTTTCAGAGAGATATGCTTCCGAGGTGTCAAAGAAGTGAGAGAATCTTTTTCTTTCTTCTTCTGTCATCTCTTCCCCGGCTTTAATCGCTTAAATTCTCTCCATAATTCACCACCTTACATGCTGTTTGTATGTGACTGTTCTATCAAAAAAATACTTTTTCAATGTATTTGAAATTATTAAAATGCTTAACGGAACCATATTACTGGTTTTACATTCTCTGTGATGCTATGTTTTTTTACCATAAAAAGAAACAAGAAAAAAACCACCCGATGGTGGCTTCCTTCTCTTTTCGAGAATATATGTCAACACGATTTCTCTCTAATTGATGAGGGATTTCGTTGTAATAATCGATGGCGGAGCGAGAGAGATTTGAACTCTCGCACGGTTTTACCCGTCTATGAGCTTTCCAAGCCCACCTCTTCAGCCTCTTGAGTATCGCTCCAAAGTTTTAGTGTTGTCAAACGACAGCATTACTATTTTATAGAATTCGGTTACGATGTCAAGAAAAAACTAATCGAAACGCGAAAACATGGCGATAAAAATGGTATAATTCTTGCATGGAATACCAAATTGATCGAAATAACTGCAATCAGAGAATCGATAAATTCTTAAAGAGGATGCTGAAAGATGCTCCGGTCTCTTTTATCTATAAGATGTTCCGTCAGAAAGATGTCAAGGTAAACGGGAAGAGAGTCAGCATTGATTATCTGCTGAAAGAAGGAGATCAGATCTCTGTCTATTTGAAAGAAGAACTGTTAAATCAATTCCATAAAGATGCAATCTTAAGACCTGTGAAAGCGGATTTTCCGATTTTATATGAGGATGAGAATATCTTAGTGGTCGATAAACCCAAAGGGCTTTTGGTTCATGAAGATGAAGGGGAAAAGAGAATCACACTTCAAAACATGGTTCTCAATTATTTGAAAGAAAAGCGGGAATGGGATCCTTCTGACTTAACTGGTTTTATTCCTTCTCCTGCCCACCGCCTGGATCGAAACACTTCTGGAATTGTTATCTTTGGAATAAATATTGTCACGTTACAGGAGCTTTTGCGCTTATTCCGGGAACGCGATCAGATTGAGAAAAGATATACGCTTTTGGTTAGAGGAATCACTTCTGAGAGAGGTGAGATTAACTTCCCACTGATCAAGGATAGCGAGAAGAAGATTGTCAAAGTCGGTTCTTTGAGCAAAGGAGCAAAGCCTGCTTTGACTCGCTTCCATCGAATCAAGGCGTATCAGTGCGGTTTTTCCCTTGTGGAAGCGGAGCTTCTCACCGGAAGAACGCATCAGTTGAGAGTTCATTTTGCAAGCATCTCTCACCCGATTGTCGGGGATAGCAAATACGGTGATTTTTCAGTCAATGAGAATTTTGAGAAGATGTATGGATTGAAGAATCAATTTTTACACGCTTCTTATTTCAAATTTTTAGAACTAGAGGGCCCTCTTTCTTATCTCTCCGGAAAGGAGTTCAGGAGTAAGCTCCCGGAGAAAGAGGAGAAGATTCTCGCATCGATTTCAAGGTTATAACATGTCGCTTTCTTTGATCTTGATCTTCCTTTTCGTTCTCTTTCTAATACCGACCATTCTTCTTTCTCACAATAGACTTCGCTTTTATATCGCTTGCTCTTTGCCAGCTTTTGTTATGGTGTCTATTTTTCTCTTTTTGAACATGGCTTTTCCGGATTTGGGAGTGGAAACGAAAATCGGGAAGACATTCCTGGTATTATTTTCCTGGATGTTTAAAGGGTATGAGGAGCTTTCGGTAAAAGAAATCTATCACCTCTCGTTCTCATTTTTCTTATTATGTGTTTATCTTCTCACTTATCTTGTGTCTTTCTTATTGTGGAAACTGTTCTTTATCGGTATAAACCCCAATATTCACAAGCCGATTCGCATTGTTCAAAAGATCTTTGATGGTTTGTTCTTCTTTTTGATGACATATGGATTTGTGTTCTTGTTTTTGATTTCTATCCGCAGGATGATTCCTTTCCCGGATGGTTTCTTACAGGGACTCTTCCAGTGGTTGTATCCTCTTGAGGTATAAGATGAAAGAAGAATTAAAATTTTATCTTCTAGCGGAAGAAGGAGGTTGGGATTGTTCTCAATATGCGTTCCAGTATAAGAACACTCTTTTCCAATCAGATGCCTACAAGGTTTTGCAGGTGAATGTTTTACAAGCGAAAAATCACCTAAGCAAAAAGGCGATGGATATCGTTAAAGGATACGAGTCTCTCTCTCAAGAACCACAGACATTACGAGATGTTTTTATTGAGGAGACGACGTTAAATTATCTCGCACTTCACTCTTTTCCAGAGTATTATCTCAACCCTCTTGCGATCAATCCGAATTACTCCGGTGAGCTGACCACGTTAGGGGAATTGATCTACACCATTCAGGGAAAAGACATGAGCATCAATGAGATTATTGCGGATGAGACTATTCCTTTGGAGAATAAGAAACGAGAAATCAAAGAACAGTGTGATGGATATCTTAGAGATATGAATCAGCTTGTCTACCGCTCTCTCAACATCATTCAAAAAAGAGCCTTCAGCAAAGATGATTCGAAGAAAAGCGGAGTCATAGCAATCTTGGATGCAATCATTTTCGTTGTCCTAAATTTCATCCTCGCTTTCTTGTTCCTCTATCCCTTCTTCCCATTTCGAAATGTTATTTATCATCCGGATCCTTCTAAAGCGATGACATATCTCTGCTATTTAGAACCGATTATTATCTTCTTATACGACCTTTTCTTCATTCTTTTCCACGGCTATCGATGCAATATCTCAGAACCTTATAACTATGCGCGTCGTTTCTTGAAAAAGAATACCAAACGCGTGTTTCAAGACTTAGAAAAAGGTAGAGATGATCTTTATAATTACCTTTGTGGTGCAATCAACAACCGTATTTTATTAAAAGGTGATATCAAAGACTTCTCTAAGCTTTCCTCTAGTTATGTCGACTTCGATAAAGTGGTCAATGTCTCAGAGCTTAAGAATAGAAAAATGTATCGTGTTCTTCATTCTCTCTCCGTGATTACGTTGACTCTAGCTTGCCTGATCTCTTTGGTCACTCTGATGGTTTATCTTGTCGGATTATTGTATCAAACTGCAATTTAAAATATGAGAATCAACAACCGTGATTATGATGACATCTTCCAATTAGCAAAGGAGATGTACTTAGCGTATGACATCTATGCCTCTGAATTGAGAAAAGAGGAGCTTTTGGCGTTCATTGATTCTCAGGATTCTAAAAAAGCCGCGAAGATCAAAGCATTATCTTTGCTTTCTTTGCCGGATGATATTTTCGTGTTCAAGGCGAGCTATATTTTAAATCCATTTATGTCGCTCCGCTTTAAAGGGTTTTTGTTTAAAGATTATCAAGAGCTTGGCACCACGATGCTCTCCTATGCTCCTTCTCCCTCTCCGATTCTAACTTTGCTTGTTAGATATTCTCTTATCAGCGAACATATGAAAAACACCTTCTATTCGGAAGACCATCCAGAGGTGTTTGAGAATGTTCAGTCTTTAGAGAAATATTCGGAACAGGATCTTCCTTACGCGTATTATGCATTAGCGTATTTCTTATCTAAAAAGAAAACGATTATCTATCAAGGGGCTGAATACCAGGATGTGTTTAACTTTGTCTATTATCTTTGCAAACAAGAGAAAGATTTAGGATCTATCGGCACATATCTTAGCAAGTCTTCCTATATCAGAGCCTACAGTGAAGTCTCTGATGACGGAGATAAGATTCAAGAATATCTACATCTCTGCAAAGAGGTGGACCGCTCTCAGAAAGACTTAGAAGATTTCTTATTGAAGAAGAGAAAGACCTCTTCTCAAGTTGAGGAAAAGTCATATGAACAATAGAATCACCGCTTGGTTAAATTGTGAACAAGTCTCAATCAAAGATCGAGAGACAATCACAAAGGCATCGCTTGAAGAGAGAAACATAATGTTTGGAAAAGAACTTACGCTTTCTCATGGTCTCTTACAAGGTCCCTCTCTTCCTGGATCAAACTGCGTTAATGTGATCAATGCGAAAAGAGCAACTCTTTCTTTTATGAAACTGATGAAGAGAGAATATCCTGATCAGAGACTTTCTTTTGTTGTATCCTCTGATCAAAGAAAGGGCAGTGTCCTTATCGCTTCTGAAATCATCAAACTTCTTCTTTCTTCTAGGATTGATGTCTACGCGGACAGGGATCCTCATCCCTCTAATGCTCTTGCTTTGGCGTTAGAGCAAACACACGCTTATGGGATTATCCAAGTCCGTACTTCTACAGAAATCACCTCTTATGAAGAGATTGTGTTTTATCAAAGAGATGGCGTAAGACTTAACCAAAAAGAAGTGGAAGAATTTAATCAAATTTATTCATCTCTTCCTTTTGATTGCAAGATCGAAGAGAAAAAAGAAAAAGGAAGTCTATTCTATTTTGATCAAACAAAAGATTTCGATAATTCTTATTTGTCTTATGTCGATCATGTTTCACCTTATCACAGCTATTTTTGTGGAGAAAGATTGATTCGACCGCTTGTCACGGTGCAAGGGGGAAGCTTGGCAAAGCTTGTTTATCTTTTGAAAAAAGAACACGGATATCCTTTGACATTTGTTGATGGACAAGATTATTTTTCCAAAGAAGAACCCATTTCTTGTCTTGATCCTGTTGATCTGAGGTCTTTTGAGGAAGCAAGAAAGCAATTTAATGAGAGAAGAAAAATAGGGGAGAAGATCAATCTGATTTTTAATTTGGATCCTAGTGGAGAGAAAGTTTCCCTTGCTTATCTTAATAGAAAAGGGGATCTTTCCTTTCTCGATTCTGAGGAGATGGCACTGCTTCTTGTCTCTTTCTCTTTAGAGATCATGCAAAGAAATAAGACACTGAGACCGAATTATGAAATCTTATGCACTCCCTCTCACTCTGCTTCAATTGATAATATCGCTTCTTATCACCATGTGAGAGTAAGAGAAACTGGAAATTCATTTGCCTCGATATCAAAAGAGCTAGAAAATCTTAGCAAAGAGATGCAGATGCTATTATTAGGGTATGATTCAAAAGGAAGGTATCTCCTTTCAAGAAAGATGAGAGAAGCAGATGGCATGGGGACAATGTCGTATCTTTTGGATATGGCAGAATATTATCAAAGACAGGGAAAGACTTTAGATTTGGTGTTAGAGTCTCTCTTCAATAAATATGGTTACTTCAAGCGAGGAGAAAGTGTGATTTCACTAGAAGGGAAGAAAAAGAGCCTTTTTGATCGAATTAAAAATCTCTCCTTTCCTTCAGTCGGAGAGGTAGAAGTATTAGAGAAGTATGATTATTCTTCCTTGATTAAGACCGACTATCTTCTAGAAACAGAAGAGAAGCTCACGCTAGAACCTTTCTCTCAAATCAAACTGATTCTTAAGGACTCCTCTTCTATTCGCTTTGAGCCGATAAGCTTTTCTTCTGTCAAGGTTTCTTATGAGCTTAACTACGATGGAATTGAGAATGTTGATAGCAAAGAGAAGATGTTGATTGATGATATTATCAAAGCGATAAAATAAAAACGTCTTCTCTACAAAGAGAAAAGATGCTTTAATGTCAGATAAATACCTTCGTGATCGTTATCTTCCTCAGTGATATTTTTCACCATGTGTTTCAGTTTGCTACAAGCATTCTTCATCGCAAAGGGAGAGGCGACATAAGAGAGCATCTCGACATCGTTTTCCGCATCTCCGAAAGCGATGGTTTGGCCATGAGGGATTTTGTAGATTTCCTCTAAGCGTTTGATTCCTGCTGCTTTGCTCACTTCGGTAGAACCGAATTCTGCAATGCCATCGCAGTCATACCAATGGCGCAAGAAGAGGGTCTTATCAGGAAGGTTGATCTCTTTGAGTTTCTTTAACGCTTCATCGTTCTTCATCTGGAAGACAAACGCGTAGACATCTTCGTTCAGGATTTTTTCATAATCACCATTGATGACAAGCATTCCTTCCTTATGGAACATGTTGTCAAACTGGTCAGAGTTATGCCCTAAGTAGAGAGTGGTTCCACTTTCGGCAAAAAGGTTGATTATCTCATCTTTTTTGATCTGACGTAAGAAAGAGAGAATCCATTCTCTTTTAAAGAAATAGTGATAGGTTGGGAACTCGTTGTCTTTCGGATCTGTGATACAAGCTCCGTTATACGAGATGATCGGACCATCTAATCCTAATTCTTCGTAGTACGGGATGACAGCTCTTGGCGGTCTTCCGGAGGCTAAGGCGATGACATGACCTCTTTCTCTTAATTCATGGAGAATTGCTTTGGTCTTTGGCATGATTGTCTTTTCAGAGGAAAGCAAGGTTCCATCGAGGTCAAATACTAACAGTGTTCTTTGATTGATATTCATGACTTTATTCTACAAGATTTTTTGTTTCATCGCTTCAGTAAGTGCTTTCTACCTTGATGATTTTTCAATATATTTACAACTTTCTTGATGAAATGATACAAAATCTTGCGATTCGTTAAAATTCTCTTTCCCGCTTTAATTCTTGGAAGACTTCCTCTTGTTAGTCTGTATTTCATGATAAAATATTGACATGAAATTACTGTGCTTAATCCCTACAAGTCTCCTCTCTCAACTCTCCTTCTTCTCGTTAAATACACCGGTTCGAGAAGCAGACAAAACATTTGATGGAAGAGCATATGACAAGAATCTTCCAATGGATTTTACTGACTCTAGCGAAGAGGAAGTCAAACTCTATTACAACTATGATGAGATGGTACAAAAGAGCGGTGAAGAACTGAAAGTGTATCTTCATGACAAAATTCAAGAAGATAACTACTTCATTTCTTATGGCTCTGGAACGACTTATGCAAGCGGAGGTGTCGGCTGTTGGTATAAGATCACTGATCGAAACTGGGAACTCTCAAAAGAGATTGATCCTAACACCTATCTTTTTGACTCGGAAAGCCCCGCTGATTATAGGCTTGTCAACATGTATTATTCTTCCGAGGCAAACTATAATATCGAAAAGGCAACCAACAACGGAATCAACAGCTTCAAAACGGATGAGGATTTGACAAAGATCGACTATGAGAACAAGACAAAACCCAAGCCGGTCTCGGGAGATGGAAAATCCACAGGTGTAATCCGCATTGATAAAGAACATGTCTGGGCCAAGAACCACGGATTTAAAGTTGTCGGTGAGAATGGCGATGTATTTGCAAAAGGTGCACCGACTGATCTTCACCACCTTGTCGCTGCCGATGGAAACACAAACTCCGCTGGTCACAACGATAACTTCTACGGAGAAGTGAAAGATAAAAATACGGCGAAGACAATTTATTGTTATTATGCTGATGGCACCAGCGATATCTCCGGTTACCTCGGAGAAGATCAAAATGGTGAGAAAGTCTTTGAACCCACGGATGAGTGGAAAGGAGATATCGCACGCTGTCTCTTCTATATGGCAACAAGGTATGGTGTATCACTCCCTGGCGGAAACACTCAAGCGGAACCTTATCTTTCCTTCTGTAATCCTGAGGACAAGAAAGAGGATGATAACACCACCTTTATCGGTTATCATCACAATCTTGAAACCTATTTGAAATGGAACAAGCTTGATCCTGTCTCTAAATATGAGTTCCATCGCAACAATTTGATTTACAAGAATGTTCAGAAGAACCGCAACCCCTTTATCGATTATCCTTCTTTAGCGGATAAAGTCTTTGGTTCTAATACAGAAACGGCGATTGAATACGTAAAACCAGTCGATGACAATCCATATCATAAAAACGGGGATTTTACTAATTTCAAAGAAAATCTCAACCTCCACGTATCTTCTCCATACACCTTCGATATCTCAATCGATGGAATTCAGGACCTGAATATTACTTATGATGCAAATTATTTGAGAAAAGATAATGACAACATCACCTTTACTCCGATCAAAGAGGGAGAGACAGAGGTCACCTATAAGTTTATGGATGATGAAGGAGAGTCTCATACATACACTTCTCATATCAACATCAAATCTTCTATCTCTATCATCTCGTTAAAGACTGACTCTGGTGTCTTTTCCAACATGGAGCTTGTCAATGATCAAACTTATGAATTTGATATTGCTCTCAGAGGCGAACTCTTCGAGAATGAGAGAGTGGAGATTGTCTCTTCCGATCCTTCTATCATCTCTGTCGATGGAAAAAATGTCACTGCACATAAAGAAGGAGAGTGCAAACTCTCTATTATTCTTAAAGGCGATAACGACATCGTCCTCCATACGATTGAATGCAAGGTGACTCTCAGCGAAGAGCTGATGAGGCAAAGAAGACTGTATCTTTTGATTATCGTCATCTGTGCGATTCTTCTAGCTGCCGTCTTCCTCACCTTCTATCTCATCTACAAGAAAACGAACAAGAAAGATAGCCGAGTCTACACCTCAAAGATTTACCATAAGAAAAAAGGTGGAAAGAAGAAATCTTCCACCAAGAAGAAATAATCCTTTGCTCCTGTTCTGAAAAAAGGAATGGGAGCTTTTTAATCATTCCGGATACGCCTGATCAATCGCTTCAATCAGATAATAGGGAGGGTTGTATCCTCTTTTGACTAAGACACCATGCTCTTGGAAAAAGGAGCGCTTAAAGCCAGGATGCCCTTTCTCTTTCACTTCGTTTAGAATGATCTCAGCGCGGAGAAGATAAACCTCTCCTGCTGTTTTAAAACTGACTAAGAAGAATCCAATACCGCCGAGTTTGATGATGTTTTCCAAGTGGCGGTACTGTTGCTCGCGGATCATATGATAGGGAACAGTGTCATGGATAGTCTCTTTACACTCAAAGTCGATGTATTTTCCTTTGTAAATGCCGACATAATCAGTGGTTGATTTCTGCTCGAAGTATGCTTCTTGAATCATGCCTGGTTTCTCTTTGGACATTTTTACGACTTTGATCGGAGTCGGCCTTTTATAAATCTCAGCGATTCCTTCTAGGCGGTAATAGTCACAGGATTTAGAAATATCAGATTCAAAACCCATACCCATGTTGCTCTTGATGTAAGAGTCACGGATACGCTCTGCTTCTGTCTTATTCTCACTCTTGCGATGGTCGACTCTCTCAGAAGATTTGCTCTTTTCCATCTCTCTTCCATCTGGATAACGAACGACTTTCATAAGAGCGTCCTCACTTTCTGCTCGAAAGAAGAGAGAGAAACCTCTCTTCCAGCTAGCACTTCTTCAAGAAGATAAGACTTGATCTCTTTTCCAATGACAGAAGTTTGAAGAGAACGTATTGCAAGCGGATAGACAAGATCTTCTCTCTTGAAATACTGAAGGAACACGTTCTTTAAAAGAATGCTGTCTGAGAGAGCATCGTGTTTTCTATCCTCTTCTTCAACCTGGAGAAGAGAGGCGAGTTTAAATAGCGAGAGTGTCTTTCCTTTCTCGGAGAGAATCCTTTTCGAATAGTAGTTCTGCAAGTCGAGATAAGAGTTTGAAATCATGCGGAAGAAGTTATCCTCCACGTTGATTTTCTTGTGGATCGTGTGGGCTAATATCATCAAGTCACTGTCAGAGTAACTGAGGTAGACTTTCTTTGAAAAAGGGCGAAGAAGATTTAAAATCTCGACCAGTGCTTCTGAGAATGTCTTTCCTTCTTTTTCAATCAATTCAGGAGTGATTCCGGTTAAGTTTTCAACAAATTCTCCAATGTTATCTTCTGTTTTTAAATAGGTGTGATAAGAGAAAGCCTCTTCCAATTCTCCTAAGGATTTTCCACTTTTTTTCTTCAGTCCGACCATGCCAAAAGAGATCGCCTGATGGCGGATCTCAGTCGCCTCCAGATCGAAGAAGACGAGGCAATCAGCAGGAAGGAGTTTTCGAAGAATCTCCTGATACATCTTAGACCTCTAAATCAATCTCTTCCATTCCATCAGGAACTTTCTTTGCGTCAGCAGAGATTTTTAAGATGTTGAAGAGGTGTTTCACCTCTTCTTCTCCTAAAAGCTCAAACCAGGCTTTGAAAAGAGCGATGCATTTCTCGTCAATCTTATCTAATAATCTTCTTCCTAAGGGAGTGATTGCGACATAGACTTGACGGTGATTTTCTTTGTCGATAGAGCGGATGATATATCTCTTTGCCTCTAACATTCTTAAGTTCGCAGCGACATTTGGTCTTGTGATGGATAAGTCATCTGCAATCTTAGAAGGGTGGACAAGATCAAATTTTCTTAGATAAAACAGGATTCGGCAGTCACTTTGGAACAGCTGTGCAAACAAATCTAATCCGCCGAAATCACGGATTTGATTGATGTAATCCATAAAGACAGTGTAATCGACTTTCAATTTCTCAGCTTCGTTGATCTTTGTGTTCTCCATAAATGATTCCTCCGATCGAAATTATCTTATCACTAATAGTTTTGTGGTGCAATAATTGAGAAAAATCACGTTATTTTAAAAACTTTTTACAATGTTTATTAAAAATTCAATAGACATCAAATGATCCATGAAAAAACCTCCCGGGGTTACCGGGAGGTGGGATACAAAGGATGAATTATTTGGAAAGACGCTCCATAATCGCCTTGGCTGCTTTTCTACCAGCACCCATCGCGAGGATGACAGTCGCAGCGCCAGTGACAGCGTCGCCGCCAGCGTAGACACCATCCTTGGTGGTTTCGTTGGTCTCTTCGTTGACGATGAGACAGCCGTGGGGGTTTGTCTCAATGCCAGGGGTTGTGCTCTTGATAAGCGGGTTAGGAGTGGTACCGATGGCGATGATGACACAGTCACAGGGGATGGTGTAGAAGGCTTCCGGATCCTCTTCTAAGGTGACAGGAACCGGTCTTCTTCTGCCGGAGGCATCGGGTTCACCAAGCTTCTGCTTCTGAACTTTGATACCGATGACATTGCCATAGTTGGGGTTGAAATCAGCAGCTCTCGGGGACGGAGAACCAGTGCGGTCTTCTAAGATTTCGACCGGGTTTCTCAAAAGGTCGAAAACGACACCTTCTTCCTCAGCGTGTTCGATTTCTTCTTTACGGGCAGGAAGTTCTTCTTTGCTTCTACGGTAGACACAGGTGACATTCTTGGCACCTAAGCGGAGCGGAGTTCTTAACGCATCCATCGCGACGTTTCCACCGCCAACAACAACGACATTTTCCGCGTGTTGAATCGGAGTCTTGGAGCTATCCTGATAGGCCTTCATGAGGTTGACACGGGTGAGGAATTCGTTGGCGGAGTAGACACCTTTGGCATTCTCGCCAGGGATTCCTAAGAAGCGAGGCAAACCGGCACCGGTGCCGACGAAGCAAGCTTCGAAACCCTCTTCCTCCATGAGCTCATCGATAGAGATGACTCTGCCGATGACCATGTCGGTGATGATCTTGACACCCATTCTCTTGAGACCTTCGATCTCATTCTGAACGATAGACTTCGGGAGACGGAATTCCGGAATACCATACATCAAGACACCGCCAGCGACATGGAGGGCTTCATACATGGTGACATCATATCCGGCTTTGGCTAAGTCGTAAGCGCAGGCTAAGCCAGAAGGACCAGAGCCGATGACAGCGACTTTGTGGCCGTTCTTTTCAATCTTGACTTCTGCGGGTTTGGCATGAGTTCTGTGATAATCAGCGACAAAGCGCTCTAATCTTCCGATACCAACTGCTTCTCCCATTCCTTTGATGACCATTTTTCCATCCGGACCTTTTTCGCGGATAGGCATCTTGGCTCTCAAGCAGTTCTGCTCGCACTGTGTCTCCTGAGGGCAAACACGGCCGCAGACCGCGGGGAGAGAAGAGGATTCGGAGATGACCTGATAGGCACCTTCGAAATCACCTTCAGCAACCTTGGTGATGAAACCAGGGATATTGATGTGGACAGGGCAGCCCGGGACACAGCCAGGTTTCGCGCAGTTGAGACAGCGTTTAGCTTCGTCGATGGCTAATTCTTCTGTGTAGCCGATTGCGACTTCATCGAAGTTATGTCTGCGAACTTCCGGCGCCTGAGTCGGCATCGGGTTCTTGATAGGACTCTGATTGTAGGCCATGATTACTTGCCCTCCTTTAAGAGATTGCACTCTTCTTCATA
>JALFLX010000129.1 GCA_022774485.1 Bacilli bacterium | reverse complement strand
GAGGATTGCTAGTGATCTCTTGTTTTACTTGATCCATATCTTCGTTGAAGGTAGAAGTTGTACAGTAGACAAACGAGTATTGATGATCAGGATCAAGCGGATTGTCCAAAAGTCTCTTATGAAGGTGATCATACATTTTCTGTTCCAATACATCCTGCAGTTTTTCTTCTGTTTCCGCTTTTCTTTTGATGATGAAATCTTTGATGAGTTCAACGTTTTCTGTCTCTTGGAGTTTCTTTTGAAGCGTATGAAGATACCGATAAAGGAAATCTTTATCAAATGGTCTAGCTTTGAAGTAATTGAAACAATCCTTTAGCTCTGGAAGCAAGTTTTGTTGGATGTAATCTTGGACCTGAGGATAGAAAGTGATGGTGTATGGCATCATATCAAACATGCTGTAGAGATTGATTGTTTTATGGTTCAGGCAACCTTTGGAAGCTTTTTGCTCTGGATTTCCAACAATGTAAATCTCATCGATCGCTCGGGTAAGCGCGACATAATAGAGTCTGACTTTCTCATCTTCTCCTGGTTTGTCGATGCTCTTTTCCTTGAGATATCGATACCGTAAGAATGTGTTAAATTTTGTGGAAGGATGTTTTTGATCAATCTGATAGTCAGGGAGAAGAATGCCATATTCATCTGAAATATCAAGCGCATCTCCAAAATTTCTTCGGCTGAATGCACAATCGGTCAAAGGAAGATAGACAATTCTTCTTTCCAATCCTTTGGATGCGTGGATGGTCATCATATCTACCGCATCTTCGATGTGATAAATCGTATCAGAATCCAAAGGGATATCGTGCTTTTTCAGCGTCTTGAAATACTGAATGACATCATCAAGGGATTCTCCGCTCGCTTGTTTTGTCAAAATCATCTGGTAAAGAGATTCCAGTTTTGAGATGTTGTCTTCTCCTTGTCCGATTTTATAGAGCTTTTCAACAACCTTAAAGTGAGTGAGGAAATTCTGTAAAAGCATGGAGAGAGAATCATCGCGATGCTCTTTGACAAAATTTTCAAAATCAAGATAGACAGGATCTTGATAGAGAGGCTTTTTTCCCTCCTTATTGTCTTTGAGAAGATCGAGGATTGTGTCATCATCATATTCATATAGATAACTTCTTACGACAGAGGCAAAGAAGTGAGGAATTGAGCTATAGTCATTATTTAAGACTGCACGAAATAGAGAAAAGAGAGATTGAAGGAGAATGACAGCATCGACTTCTCTCAATTTCACTTTCGCTTTGACATTAATCGGGATTCCAGCCTCTAAGAACATCGCTTGATAAATGGGGTAATGAGTGCGGATGGTTGTTAAAATACAAAAGTCTGAATATTGAAGCTTCCTTTTTCCTTCCCGCGTTTCAACAAGCGGATGGTTTTCCATTTTTTCTTTAATGTCCTTGATAATCGCTTTACACTCATCCTTAACTGCTTGGATTTTCGTTTGATACTGTCCTAATGGGGCGAGGTATTTAAGACGATGGATTCCGTATGGGTTTTGATTTCTTTTTGTCGGATCGACTGGGTCTTTATCAATCGCAAGCTGTTGGCTCGGGTCTAAATAGTTGATGTCACCGCTTGCTTTTGTCATATAAGTACGGAAGATCGCGTTGATATCGTTAAGAACTTCATGTTTGGAACGATAGTTGATGTTCATCGGGATGACAAGACTCTCATCCTTATCTTGTTCAAACTGCTCCATTCGATTAAGGAACAGTTTGACATTGGAGTTTCTAAACGCATAGATGCTTTGTTTTGCGTCGCCCACACAAAAGAGATGTGCTTTCTCACCTTTTTGATTCAAGCGGATCAAAGAGTTGATAAATGTCTCTTGAATATCGTTGGTATCCTGATATTCATCGATCATGATATATTTGAATTTTTGACGGACTTCTTCTGCAATCGATGCGTATTTCTGTTCGGTCATCAGGCGCAAGGCGAGATTTGAGATATCCGAGAAGCGGTAGGCGCAGTTCTCTCTTTCATAAGCATTTACTCTCTTTTCAACTTCTTGCTCCATCTCGATGAGGAGGTGGATATCCTCTTGGAAAGAATAGTGTTTGTTGTAATCATCTCCATCACAAATAGGAGATTCAATCAGCTCTTTTACAAGTGGTTGTAGCAAAGCTAAAGATTTGTTGATCACTTTATCTCTCGGTCTTTTATGTCCGTTGATTACATCGGGATTTAAGTCTACCATCTTTTTTAATTCAACATAAAACGATTCATCTTCATACTCGAGAACTTCATTGAATTTGCCGATGATTTCATCAAGAATAGGATGGGAAGGTAGATTGATAATCTCAGGATGATAACTGTAATAACAGGGGTCTTGAATCATCTTGATAAAAGTATCGGATGATTCGGGGTTATATTCCGTGAGTTCAGGATGATCACAGATCATTTGACAGAGCATCAAATATTTCTTGATTAGATTCTGGTCTTCTTTCACCGCTTGTTTGATTAAATTTTGATAGGATTTATGGTTGAAGAAAAGCTCATCATAGGAGTTCACAAATTCCTCTTTTCTTTTTGGAATCATCGTGTCAAATTTATCAAAAAGAGCAGAGACCATTTTCTTTGAGTAAGAGTCATCTTTGATATTAAATTTTACCAAGTGCTTTAGAAGTCTGTCTTTTTTGATGGAATCTTGATAATATTCCTCAAAGATCTGATCGATCGCTTCCTGCTTTTTACTCTCTAAGACAGAATCGTTCATAATCGTGAATTGATCTGGAATTCCTAATTCTTTCGCGTAGGTTTTGACAAGGTATTGACAGAATGAATCGAAGGTCTGAATATGACAAGAGAGCATCTCATCAGCACGCGGAGAACCCTGTTCATTGAATTTCAAAATCGTTCGCTCTTTCATCTCGTGGGCTGCGTTGTTGGTGAAGGTGAGAACAAGAAGCTGATCAGGTGTGAACTCTCCTCGATTTATCATCTCGTAAATCTTGGTCGTCAAAGTTGCAGTTTTTCCACTTCCGGCACCTGCAGAGATTAAAAGGTTTTGATCAGCAGTGGAATCGATTGCTCTTTGCTGGATTGGATTCGGTTTCATTTTGCTTTTCCTCCCTTAGTCACTTTTTTCCAATGATCTTCGATTTCCAAGTAGTATGATTTCCCATCTTTGGCTTTGTGATAACAAATATCATTGTAGATACAGTATTGACAGGCGAGTTTTTTATCATCTTTTCGTAAATCGCTGCTAGTCGGTGCAATTTGGAAATGGCCTTTTTCAATCTCTTGTATTGTTCTTAACAAGCCATCTAAGCTATCAAGGTAGAGGTCTTTCAAAAGATAACAACTACCATCTCTAAAGAAGAGAGCAGGCTCACCATTGTATTCTGCAATCTTGATGTTCTTACAAAAAGTAGGGTCGATAAATGATTTTTCTATGTTTTCTTTAATCGCGCCAACCGGCTTCATATGCTCCTTTAACCCAGAGAGACTGCCGATACCTTTCTCTTTGTCCTCTATCGCTGCCTTTATGGAAGAAAACGAGGGCTTTTGGATACCAAACCCGCCGAACGTGAATCCTCGATCCAAAATTTCTGGGTCTTGTTCCAGAATATAGGAGTAGAAAGGTAACTGGACAGATTTTCCTAAGAAGCATATTTTCGGATCAAATGATTCTGCACTGGTTTTATAATCGATGACGAAATAATATGTTCCTTCAGGTAGAGAAGTGTAGAGAATCTTGTCGATTCTTCCTTTGAACTCATATTCTTTTCCATGTACATCTCTTAAGACAATGGTAAAGGGGATTTCAGAGTCTTGATGTTCTTTGTCATGATCGAGAATTTTAGAGTAATAACTTTGTAACTCAGGAATGCTCTTACTTAACCAGCGATAACAAAGCTCTAGCATCGCCTCATCTTTTGCGGTGATCGCTTTTCCTTTCTCGCTGAGTTTGTTAAGGTATTCTGCTCTTGCTCTATCAAATTCTTTGTCTAAGTCAAATCCAGGATGGGTGATTTTTTCTAAAATCGCATGGACAAGCGTTCCATAGAACATCTTGCTATAGTCGATTTCTTGATCTGGAAGGATTTTTGAATAGAGATATTGGAACGGGCAGTTGATGTATTTCTCTAAGTCAGTCACAGAATAGCTCTTTCGGTTGGAAAGATAATCATTTCTTTTCCCATTGAAGGAGTTGTCATAAGAGAGAAATTCCCCTTGCTTAGAACGGATGACATGGGCATCGTATTGAAGCAAAGCAATAAATCGAGATGCTTTTTCAGTGAAAGAACCATCGAGATATTTCTCTTTGGAGAGGTCGACTTTTTGAATTTTAGATTGGAATCCATATTCTTTGATAAACTGGGAGTCATAAATCTGATCGCTTTGATGTTGGAGAACACGAGAGTAGTAGATGACATTGCTGTATTTGAGATAGTTCTCTTTTAATCTGCGGTCGAGCTTTGTTCGGATAAAGGAGGGGTTTAAAGAAGCTTTGGTTAGGTCACCATCAAAAAGGGCTTGGTTGTCTTTAGAGACTTGAAAGAAACAGGAATCGTCAAAATTGAGGACATAGATTTCACTATTTTGATCGATGTTGTAATTGGTTAAAAATAGGATACCAGCATCGCTTGTCTTTTCTACTTTTGATATAGATTGGAGAATCTCTGTTAAATTGACAAGCGCAGTATCAAAGGGAAAGTCTTCTATCTTGTACTCATCGATCAGTTTTTTCATCGTTGAGTAGGGCTCATTTTGAATTTCTTCTTCGGAGAAAGAGAAAGCTCTCATTGATGAGAATTGAGAGAGTTTTTTCTTTACAAGAGGATTAGAGAGAAGGGAAGTACGCACCGGGAATGAAATCGGTAAGGCGAACAAATCGCTGAATAGTTCCGGATAAAAACTTGTGGATTCAGAGGTAAGAATACGAATGTTATCTTTCTTTTCTGGATGGTCTAAAATCTCTTTTCGAATTTGAGAAAAGGTATAGAGATACTGATCGTGACGATTGGCAAAATAAAGAATTCTCGGTGGGTTTTCACGGGAGACTTTTTCTTCAATTCCTAAGTCAGAGAGCAAGATATCCTCAAAAGGAATGTTGTTTCTTCTGAGAAGTCCTTTGAGTTCTTGATCCTCAACTGCTTCTAACAGGAAGACTTTTTTCTGATAGAAAAGACGCTTTAAATAAGGGTCTTGTTTGATACAAGGAGCGATAATTTCCATCGCTTTTTGTAGAAGTGGAAGAGCAGAAGTATCTGCAAAAGGAAGAAGTTTTAGGAGATTTTTGGTTTTGTGATAGGAAAAATTGAGTTCTTTCATCAAAAGAAAAGTAGGATCTTCTTCGTAGGAGAAAGATAAGTGAGCGCCGACATCCGTTTTGGTCATCAAGATAGGATTTATTGTAGGATGCTGATTCAAAAAGCGTAAGAAGAGTCCTTGATATGCTCGGTCAAGGATAATGATGGATTTATTCAGTTTCTCCAGGTTCATGTTTTTCCTCCGTCGGTAAGCTTTCTATTTTTTGAAACGATTTTGAAATTTTTCTTACTGTGATATCAAAGTCGTTGATGTCTTTCATAAGCTGAGTGAGCCTAGAATCGATATTTTCCCAACGCTTTGTGAAACGAGAGAATTCAGTGGATAGCTCTGCTAATCTCGCTTGAATCTGTTTCACGTTTTCCCCTTGCTTTCTCTCAAGGAGCAACATCTTAAAACTCGCTAAGAGAGGGGGAAGGGTAGAAGGAGAAGCGAAGATGACATTATTGTTTCTCGCATATTGGGAAATGCTCTCCATCTCTGTTTGGACATAGGCGAAAATACCATCGCTTGGAAGATAAAGAATCGCAGTATCGACCATCAGGGATTTCACATGATATTTCATCACCTCATCTACTCTAGCCTTCAAAGCAGCTTGGAATGTTTTCTTTGCCTCTTTTTGCTTATTAGGGTCGCTCTCTTTTATCAGCTCCTCATAACCGACTAAAGAAAATTTAGAATCGATTGGAACAACACCGTGATGATGTTCATCACAAAGGTAAATTACAGCATCCGGACGAAGGCTCTTACCATCGACTGTGAATTCTTTTTGAACATCGTAAAAAGTTCCTTTTGTCGGTCCAAAGACATCTTCTAAAAGAAGCGTGAGCTGTAATTCTCCATATTTTCCTCTGGCTTTATTCGAAGTGAGAAGCTCGGCGACAGAGGTCATCTGTTTTTGTGCGGATAAGAGGTTTGCCTGTGCGGATTCAAGCTCTGCCATCTTCCGTTCAAATTGAAGCATGTTTTGATTGTTTTGCTCGAATCCTTTGCGAAGAGATTCTTCAATAGATGTATTGACTTTTGTAAAACTATCGCTCACATTTTCGCTAGTTTTCAACTGGAAAGAAGAGATGATATCACTCAGTGTTTTGTTGATGTTAGTCACATCGTTGTTGACACTTTCTTTGAGCTTTGTGACACCAGAGAGGAAAGAGTCATTCATCGCAGACTGGAATTTGATCATCTGGTCCTGCTGAAGAGAATAGAAGCGATCCATCTGTTCTCGCTGCTCTTTCTTCAAAGATTCTATCTCTTTGTTATCGGACGGAAGCTGTTTTTTCATATGGTTGATATACACAAAAATCAGTGTCATACCAACAGCGAATATGATGATCAATAACACGATCAGGACGATTAAAATAATATCGCTTAACCCCATAGGATTCCTCGTAAAAAAAGGTCGAACCTTTGGTAATATTTTACCAAAGAATCCGACCTTCTACTTTACTTTTGATCGTTTTTCTCCACGCTTTGTTTACTTGTGTTAAGGAAAGCTAACACCAACGTTAATAGGGCGAGGACAACAGTGACAAGAGATGCCACCTTAAGCATCGTCGCATCATCTTTATATAGGAAGAAACAGACGATATTGAAAATGAAGAAAGACAAGAGGAAGAGAAAAAGGAGCGGCTGTATTAACGGATTGACCTTTTTAAAGACAAAGCGAATTAAATAAAGCGCTAGAAGAACAAGGAGTGCGAAAGAATTTACGATGATAAATGCGATATCAATTCCGTTCATCAGAAACTGACCATGATTGCTCCAGAAAGGGAGTAGTAAGAGATGACTGCTTGATTATCGCGGATGATGACATTTTCAAATCCGAGTTCGTTCTCCAACGCTTCTTTTAATTTCAAGGCACGCTCGCTGTTCTGAGTATGAGAGATGACACAAAGTTTCTCTTTGCATTCTTTGTAGAACTTGCTGACATTGTTCAAAAGGCGCTTAAAGGAACCTTCGATGGTTCTTGCAATCTCAAGGATATGAATTTCACCATCTTTCTCGATGCCGATTGGTTTAATTTTGAGCTTGGAAGCGATGCTGGCGACAATCTTAGAGACACGGCCTGTCTTGATGAGAGAATCGAACTTCTCAATGATGAAGACAATGTGTCTCTTAGAACGATCATCGACTAATTTCTCTTGAATCTCTTCAAACGAAAGACCTTCTTTTATCCATTCGATAGCGTGTCTTACGAGAAGCTCAACAATACCGCAGCAGGCATAAGAATCCAAGACAAAGACATCTTCTGGATGCTCTAACATGTCTCTTGCGACACAGGCGGAGTTGTAAGAACCAGAAACTTTTTGAGAGAGCGTGATTACAATATATTTGTCCGCGCCTTGATATGCGTCTAAATACGCTTGCGGAGAAGGACAGGCAGTTGTGATCTTGATGTTCTCCGCTCTGCTTCTTTCAGAAACAGAGACAATCTCTTTTAAATCGTTTTTACAATCATCAACATAATCTTTCTCTCCGATGATCAGAGACAGAGGAACAACCTCGAAGGGTACTTCCTCTGTGTTGTAGTCTTCAGTTTTTAAATTGCTTGTCGAGTCGACAATGATCTTAATTTTCATATTCAGGAAACCTCCATACGAGAGTTTCGTGCCATGAGTATATCATATTAAAATTTTTACAAAAGAAATAATTAGGCACTTTTCGTTTCATCTTTGGTAAGAAATGCGAAGAAAATCAAGAAAACACCAGGTTTATCGAAAAAAAGGAGAGCACTCTCAATTTTAAGAGAGTGCTTACAGAGATGAATTAATCAGCTAATGTTCCAAAAGGATCCCAGGGCGGAAGCAAGGTCGGCTCTTCTTCTAACGCTTTGAGCTCTTCTTCTGTGAAGTATTTCTTCTTGATAGCTGCCTGGAAGACAAATTTCTCGAAGAAAGATTCGGACATGATGTAATAACCATTGTTCGGACCTACAGTCCCCCAAGAGTTTTCTACTTTCCAGCGTATGGGTTTCTCATCGACAAGATCGACGCCGCATAAGACCATGGCGTGATTCATCATAGCCTGATAGTTATCTAACATCTCTTCTTTAGAGAAAGATAGCTCGATATCAAATGCGGAGTGATAGTCAAAGAGGGTATC
>JALFLX010000119.1 GCA_022774485.1 Bacilli bacterium | reverse complement strand
GGCGCCATCCCCAAAGAATTCATCAAGCCTTCTATCGAAGGTTTGAGAGAAGCCTTCAACAAGGGTATGATCGCCGGTTACCCGGTCATCGATGTCAAAGCGACATTGATCTTCGGTTCTTACCACGATGTCGACTCTTCCGAAATCGCCTACAAGCTCGCTTCTGACCTCGCCTTAAAGGTCGCTGCTCAGAAGTGTAAGCCGGTCATCTTAGAGCCGATCGTCAGAGCGGACATCACCACTCCGATCGACTATGTCGGTACCGTCATGGGCGATGTCTCTTCCCGCCGTGGTTCTGTCGAAGGTATGGTCCAGAAAGCCAACGCTCAGGTCATCACTGCGAAGATCCCGCTCGCCAACATGTTCGGTTACATCTCTGATCTCCGCTCCATGACTCAGGGTCGTGGTATCTACACCATGGAATTCGATCACTACCAGGAAGTTCCTCATTCTGTTCAAGAGGAAATCGTCAAGAATCGCGGTTAATACGCTCCGTAATTCTTGAAAATAACGCTTAAAAAGAGTATAGTCATAACGAATCTAACTTTGGAGGAAATGATTTATGGCAAAACAGAAATTTGACCGTTCCAAAATCAATGTTAACATTGGTACTATCGGTCACGTCGATCACGGCAAGACCACTTTAACTGCCGCGATCACTCACGTCTTAGCTGAGAGAGGCTTATCTCAGGCCCTCAACTATGATCAGATTGATGCTGCTCCGGAAGAGAAAGCCCGTGGTGTCACCATCAATGCTGCTCACGTCGAATATGATACTGAACACAGACACTACACCCATGTCGACTGCCCTGGTCACGCTGACTACATCAAGAACATGATCACCGGCGCCGCTCAGATGGATGGTGCTATCCGTGTCGTCGCTGCCACCGATGGTGTCATGCCTCAGACCAGAGAGCACGTCTTACTTGCTCGTCAAGTCGGTGTTCCTTACATTGTTGTCTTCCTTAACAAGTGCGATATGGTCGATGATCCTGAATTAGTCGACCTCGTCGAGATGGAAGTCCGTGAACTCTTAAATGAGTATGGATTCCCTGGAGATGAACTCCCTGTTATCAGAGGTTCTGCTTTACAGGCTCTCAATGGCGACAAAGCTGCTGAAGAGCACATCATGGAGCTCATGGATGCTGTCGATTCCTACATCCCGGATCCTGTCCGTGACAACGAGAAGCCGTTCTTAATGGCTGTCGAAGATGTCATGACCATCACCGGCCGTGGTACTGTTGCCACCGGTAGAGTCGAGCGTGGTATGCTCAAGCCGAACGATCCTGTTGAAATCGTCGGTATCATGGATACCAGACAGTGCGTCTGCACCTCTCTTGAAATGTTCCGTAAGATCCTCGACTTCGCTGAAGCCGGCGATAACATCGGTGCCTTATTAAGAGGTGTCGACAGAGATCAGATCGTCCGTGGTCAGGTCCTCTGCAAACCGGGCTCTGTCACTCCGCACAAGAAGTTCAAAGGTCAGGTCTACGTCCTCAAGAAAGAGGAAGGTGGCCGTCACACTGGTTTCGCCAGCAACTACAGACCTCAGTTCTACTTCAGAACTACTGATGTCACCGGAACTGTCACTCTTCCGGAAGATGTCCAGATGGTCATGCCTGGTGATAACGTTGAACTCGTTGTCGAGCTCATCCACCCCATCGCTCTTGAAGCCCAGACCAAGTTCTCTATCCGTGAAGGTGGTCACACCGTCGGTGCCGGAACTGTCTCTGAGATTCTCGCCTAATCAACTTAATTTCAAAAGGTCACTGGAGGAATCCGGTGACCTTTTCATATGCTTTTGTAAGGCGAAAAAAGCTCCGCTTCCACCATGAGGTAGAATGGAGCTTTTTGATTGGATAGATGCTTTATGATTTGTTTGAATACTTAGCTGTTTTTCTTCGGATGAAGATGAATCACGTTGATGATAACGCTAAGCACCATGATTCCAAAGAGAAGAAGAGAGATCGGTTCAAAGGTTAAGAATGGAATTGTTCCTCGGATCGCTTGATACCGGATATCGGAGTAAAGAACACTATCTTCGAGCCATTGGGTGATGTAATTCATCAGTGGAATCAGTCCAAAGAAACATTCGACCGGATAGTAAATTTAAGATGGTTGTTTTTCCGCTTCCATTAGGGCCAAAAATACAAAACAATCCATGATCAGGGAATTCAAAATCAAAGTCCTGATAGAGTGTTTTTTCTTTTGTTTGATAGTTTTGAATTATAAGTTTTAACATAATTTATATCATTTGATCTCGATATCAAGATATAGATAACCACATTCATTATCAGAATGCTCTTTCGGAGTACTTAATCCACTTTCACAAACAAAATGCGATTGATGACCGCAATTGCAGTATTGGTTCTTTTTGGCTCTATTGGTGCAGGAATAGTCTGAGAAGAAAAAATTGTTGATGCCAAAGTAAGAATTGATAATGATATCGAAAATGGATTCATAAATTTATCTCGATTTCAACTAACTACTAAAGACTTCTATATTTGGTAAGTCAAGAGTACATAATTGTAAATGGTATTTAGATAAATAGGTATATTATCTATCTTTTGTACGATGTAAACACGACAAAAACTGGGAGATAAGATATAATGAAGGGGTGGAGGAAATATTATGGAACATCAACAGAGAGAATCGTATATTTTGCAGAAAAAAGCTTTGCTTCTTCAGCTTTTTTTATTTTATTATTCCGATGTTTCTTATGATTCTATCGTCTTGAGATCGTTCGGTTTTTCCTTTGATCCCACCTGCAACTTTAAAGCGATTGTAAAAAGTAAGAAGAGTCATATTCATAAGTATGGAACACATATTTTCTCTTCTTCAGTCGGTGTGAATTACGATCGTTTGGATGTGATGGGAAATGTGAATATCGTATGGTGTAATACCATTCGCGGGCAAGATTTTTATGAGCCGGAAGCATCGATGAATATTTATTTTAACGGCGCACAGTTCTTTGCTTCAGGGTATTTAGAAGGAAAGCATATTTCGTTAAAACACTGCCCGAATAAAAAGGGAAGTACAGATGATCTTCTCTACCATCTCTCTGAGAATCAGAAGTGGAGAAACATCAATTCTTCGGCGGAAACCTTTGTCTTATGGCTGATGAAACTGTTCACCTCTAAGCTTAATGTTGATATGGTGATGGGCGCGGGTATCAACGTCGATTACGGAGCTAAGGATTGGACTGGATTGATGGATTCTTTAAACACCGATTTTTATCAAGGGGATTATCAATTCTCCCATGAGATTGAGCATTATGTTGGGAAGGAGCTCTTCACTTCATCAATGGTGTTGAAGACTTCTGGCTTTAATTTCTACCGCTCTTTAAATCGTGAGCTGTATGAATTTGATCCGGAGAAGAGTTTTGATGATTCAAATTCTACTTTGTACCGTTGTGTTGATTATCTTCAGAAAAAGAATCACACGACAGTTATCACATATAACTATGATACGAATCTCGAGTATTTATTGAAAAAGAGAGGAGTGAGATACACAGTTGTATATGATGATAATTCTTTCTCGGACCAAGAGGCTCAGGTAGATATTTATCATGTTCACGGGCTTCTTCCTTATGATAGATATACAGAGAGAAAGTATTTAGATTCTTTGGTATTCACAGAAGAAGAGTATTATTACCTTTATAATAACCCCTATTCTTGGAATATCGCAAAACAGCTCCATGATTTTAAGTTCAATGTCTGTGTTTTTATTGGAATCTCACTGACTGATCCTGATATGAAGAGATTATTAGAGCTCGCTAAGAATTATCTCAAATTCAATTTCATCTTCTTAAAGAAGGAGAAAGGTTATTCTGAAACAGTATTTCGTGACTTGACTTCTTATTTCTTCACGTTTGATTTGATTGTGATTTGGATTGATGAATACAAAGAGATCGGTGACTATCTTGATAAATTAGCATGAGAAAAGAAACATCATTTTATACCAGAGGAGAAGTAACTCCTTTTCGAAGAAAGATCGGAATTTATCTGCTAGATTTTTTATTAGCTTTTATTCTATCTGTTGCTCTTTTCGCTTCCTTTGATGGTGTGATGTCTTTTACACCCCTTGTAACGGATGCCAAAGCAAATATTCAAACAGGATATGAGAACTTGATGAATGTGGTTCTTGAGACAAAAATTACACAAGAAGAGAATGGATCTTTGTTAGAGCAAGAAGAAATTGCAAGACGTTATGTGATTGGATCCACCTATTCTTCTCTTGTTAGCGGAGGGAAAGATAATCTCTCTGAGAACACATATCAGGATGTCGTGCCTATCAATGAGACAAATGGTAATGCTTACCTATATTTCGTTGTTTTTAAAGTAGAAAATCAGGATAAATATATACAAGATGGTTCTCTTTCTGGAAGTGATTATTACTATCAGATTCTCTCTTCTGGAATGGAAGAGTTCTATCAAGAGGGCGGATATCCTAAGCTGACGTATACAATCGCTGAGAAGATTGATATCTACCTTAGAGAAGAGAATTACACGGAAGGGAAAGAGTGTTATCAAAAAGTCTATAACAGGTATCTTGAGATCCTTGCAAAAGGAACCGTAGAGATTGAAACCTATTATCGTCCGTATTATCAAGCGCTCACTGTGTATGAGAAGAGTGGAAGAAGATTGTATGTTGTCAGGACAATCGAGCTACTGTTGAGTTATGTGACCTCAATCTTTATCATCTATCTTCTCTTCCCGCTTCTTTTTAAAAATGGAATGACACCTTGCATGAGAATACTCAAAGTCGGGGCAGTCACAAAAGAGGGATATCAACCTGGTTTTGTATCTTTGTTCCTCCGTTTTATCGTCCTCTTTGTGGAACTGTTTGTAATTGTGTTGTTAACTTCTTGTGTCATGTTTGGAATATCGGGGTTAGATCTAATATCAGAAGTGTTCTTCGGAATGTTCTCTCTTCTTTCCTTGAGTGTGTTCTCAATCATTTTCATCATTCTATCTTTAGTTTTAAGTCTTTTGATGAAAAACACGAAGCAGACAATTCCAGAATTAGCGAGCTCATTGATCCTTCGTGATGGCGAAGTGATGCAAGTGGAAGAAAAGGAGAAAAAACATGGAGAGTGAAACAAAAGAAGTAATCGAATTAGATTATCCGGCTATCTCTGTCGGAAAAAATATTGTGACGCGAGTTTTTGATTTATTTGTAACACTTGTTTTGGGATTTCTTTTGGTTTTTCCTTCTTGCTTTCTTGCAGAGAAACTTCCTCTTTTTGTCAATGCTCAAAACAGGGTAGAAGAAGTGAAGGTTGATTCAGGACTTTATGTTGAAGAGGATGGCTATCTCATATATCTGACAGACAGTTTTTCTTCGGAGCTTACGTTGGATGAAAGGTCGGAACAATTAGATACAGCCCTAGCGTATTTCTTCGGTGCTTATCTTGATGAAGAGCTCTCCGGTGAGGGGTTTGATAAATATACATCTTTATTGAGAGAACATAAGGCGGAAAATGGAGAAGAATTGTTTGATAGTGTTGGAAACCGCATCAAAACAAACGATGATTACGACCAGGCATATTACGATATTTACAGCTCGATTTTCTCAGAACAAGCGCTGGGATATCTTTCGTTGAAAAAGGATTATCTCAAGAGTAGAAAAACGATGTTGGCTCTTTATCTCACTTTTAGCGCTCTTGCTTTTATTCTCTCTTTTTGTGTCTTCAATTTGATCATACCACTCTGCTTCTCCCGCGGGAAAAGAACTCTGGGGATGCTTGTCACAAAGACTGCTCTTTTAGATGTCAGAGGATTATCCTGTCCGAATAAGCGTTTCTTGCTTCGTTTCTTATTTCAGCTCTTTGTGATTTACATCGGGTCTTTCCTTTCGTTTTTGATTCCTTTTGGTGTCTCATTAACAATGATTATCGCTTTGAAGTCTCATCAATCTCTTTCTGATTATGTGAGCAACACCTATCTAGTATCCTGTGCTGATCAAAGCGTCTATCTCTCTGAAGGGGAAGTTGCCTTCATGATGAAGCAACCAAAAAAGAATTGATTAGAGGATTTTTCAACAAAAGATATCTCTTCTTTGAAAGATGTTTCAATTCTTCTATTTCTTGTTTTGGAAACGTTTTCCTTCTTTGATTTATTGTTATTTAATTAGTATAATAGTTTCGTCTACGGGGGACATAAATTATGGAAATCAGACTTGTCGGTTTGACCAAAAAATTTCCGGGTGATGCCAAGAAAGGTATCAAAGATACTGTCGCTGTCGATAATATGAATCTCACCATTAAAGATGGTGAATTAATCGGTTTATTAGGACCTTCTGGCTGTGGTAAATCCACCACATTATATATGTTAGCTGGATTGAAAGAGCCCACCTCTGGTGAGATCTGGTTTGATGATCAGGATGTCACTCATCTTGCCCCTGAGAAGAGAGGCATCGGATTGGTCTTCCAAAACTATGCGCTTTACCCCCATATGACGGTTTATAAAAATGTCGCTTTCCCGTTGACGAATTTACGGGTGGAAGAATATAAGAAAGATTTTCGATTTGAGCTGATTCATTTATTCTTATCGCTAGAAGAAAAAAAGGTGAAAGAAGTTTTTGATGCCGCTGTCATCGATGGGAAGTTAAATAAAGCTTCTCTTCTTTTCCAGCTTTCTCACACCTTTGAAATTTCAAAATCTGCTTCTTCCGAGCTTTATTCCGCATTGGTGAAAGGTTATCTTGAAAATAACTTTGAAGCTACCTTTGCTGCTTGGAAAGAAAAGCTTGTTATGGAAGCAGAGACAAGAACTCTCTCCTATCAAAAGAAAAACATCAATGTCTTAAAAGATGGTGTTCTCGAATATCCTGTCGTAGCGCAAAATGAAGAAGGCCAAAAGATTATTACTGGCCATGAGAAGAAATGGATTTCTCGTAAATTAACCAAAGATGAAATCGATGTCCTTGTCCGCTCTGCCGCGAGACTCGTTTTGATTGAAGAACTTCTTGAACGTAAACCAGCAGAACTCTCTGGCGGTCAGCAGCAGCGTGTTGCAATCGCAAGAGCCTTAGTTAAGAAACCGAAAGTTCTCTTATTAGATGAACCTCTTTCTAACTTAGATGCCCGTTTGAGAATTCAAACTCGTGAAGAAATCAGAAGAATTCAACAGGAGACAAAGATCACAACTGTCTTTGTCACTCACGACCAAGAAGAAGCAATGTCTATCTGCGATGATATTGTCGTCATGAAAGACGGCAAAGAAATGCAGAAAGATCATCCACAGGAAGTCTATCGCGACCCGAAGAATCTCTTTGTCGCTAAGTTCTTAGGTAATCCGCCAATCAATGTCTTCCAGGCAGAGGTGAAACAATCTTCTATCTATATCGGTGAGGAAAAGATTTTAGATTCTGAGATCAGCATCCCTGATGGCCCTTGCTTTGTCGGTATTAGACCAGAGGCTTTCTTGTTATATGATGAAGCTCCTGAAGAGAGCAAAGTTCTCACATTAGAGTGCAAAGAGATTCTCACGATGGGTAGAGATCTCTCTTTGATTTGCTCTTCTCCTTATCTGATCGGTGAAAAGATCAAAATCATCATCGATTCTGATATCGATGCGAAAGTTGGAAATATTAAATTTGCGTTACGTTATAATAAAGTCTTCGTCTTTGATGGAAAGACAGAAGAACGTATTTACCTCACTGCACAGGAACTTGCTGATGCCAAAGAAGAGGAAAGACAGAGACTCGCTGAGATTGAAGAGGCAGAGTCTTTAGATAATCAGATCGCTGATATTAAGGGGAGCTTATAGTTCTGTATGGAACGAAAGAATAACTGGAAAGCGTGGCTTTATCTAGCTCCCGCTCTCATCTTGATGGCTCTCTTCACTTTCTTCCCTTTAATCAACACTTTTATTGTCTCTTTCATGAGCGATTACCGTTCCTATTCGTTAGGAAGAGGAACTGGTTTTACTTTCAAAAACTATGGAGTTGTCTTAGGCTTTGTTGCGCGTG
>JALFLX010000077.1 GCA_022774485.1 Bacilli bacterium | reverse complement strand
AAGAATGCGGATGTCATCTTCGTCGTAGACAAAGGTGTCATCAAAGAGCACGGAACGCATCAAGAATTGCTCAAGTTGCATCAGATTTACTATAATTTATACCGGTTGCAAAATATGGAACAAAACTTAGGAAAAGAGGATTTGCAAGATGAGAACGATCACATTATTTGACACCCTACAAGGGAAAGAGCGTGAGTTCATACCGCTTAGCGAAGGAAAGGTAGATATCTATTACTGCGGACCTACTGTATACAACTACGTTCACTTAGGAAACTTCCGTCCCACAGTCACTTTTGATTTACTTTCGAGAGTGATGAGAGAAGTCGGCTATGAAGTGAGACTTGTCAGCAACTACACTGACATCGACGACAAGATCATCAAGCAGGCAAAATTAGAAGGAAAGAGTGAGAAAGTGCTCTCGGAATTCTATATCAAAGCCTATGAAGACTGCTTGGATCAGCTTAACATCACCCCTCTCTATTGCCATCCTAAAGCCAGCGAATACATCACAAAAATGGCTTCTTTCATCCACCAGTTGGAGGAAAAAGGAGACGCCTATCAAAGCGGTGAGGACATCTATTTCCGCGTGAGCTCTGTCAAAGATTACGGCTGTCTCTCCAAACAGAACATCAAAGATTTAATCTCCGGTGCCCGCATCGATGTTTCTGATAAGAAAGAGAGCCCGTTAGACTTCGCCCTTTGGAAGCTCACTGATGATGACGGCATTAAATTCGACACCGAAATCGGTAGAGGAAGACCAGGCTGGCACACGGAATGTGTCTGCATGGTCAATGGTGTTTTCCAGAAACATCTCATCGACATCCACGGAGGCGGTTTCGACTTGAAATTCCCTCATCACGAGAATGAAATCGCACAATCAGAAGCGATGTATGGAACCAAATTAGCCAATTATTGGATGCATTGTGGCTTCCTTTTAACCGATGGTGTCAAGATGTCAAAATCCTTAGGAAACTCTATCCTCGCTAAGGATGTTTTACAAAGACACCTCGGAAATGGTGTCCGTCTCTTCTTCTTGACCACTCACTATAGAAGTCCGGTCAACTATACGGAAGAGAACTTAGACAGTATGGATAAGCTTGCACTTCGCTACCTTTCTTCGATCCGCAAAGCGGACTATAAACTCCAGCTCAACTCCATGCCTGAAGGTCAACTTCTCAAAGAAGATTACGACCAGTTCTTAGATGCCCTTTGCCACGACCTTAATGTCGCAAATGCCTTAACTGTCTTCGATCGTGAGATCAAAGAAATCAACACCCTCTCGATGAAAAAAGACTGCGATTACGCCCGTCTCGGTTCGCTTGTCTTCACTTTGAAAAAATTCAGCGATATTTTAGGGTTGTCATTTCAATACGATGCTCTTACCGAAGAAGATAAAAAGCTCTATCAAGAATTCCAAGAAGCAAGAGAACAGAAGAACTTCCAAAGAAGCGATGAGCTTCGTCCTCTCCTCATGGAGAAAGGAATTCTCTAATGGTCAAAGAAAAAGAAAGTCAACGATATCTTCAAGACAGACTCGCTTCCTTTGTAGACCCTCTTTCCTTAGCGATCGCTTTTTTTGAGGTATTTGACAAAAAAGAAATCACTTCTCTTGATCCGTATCCTGAACTCTATTTGATGTCATATCAAAATCGGGATATTTCTGATAAGA
Source organism: Bacilli bacterium (assembly GCA_022774485.1). GTDB lineage: Bacteria > Bacillota_I > Bacilli_A > RFN20 > CAG-288 > Enterosoma. Next base: position 1,926 of record JALFLX010000077.1, on the reverse strand, counting down.
AGCACTTTCAAAAAGATCTCTTAGACCTCACGATGGAGTGGAATCCTTTCTCTTTGCATCGTGAAAGTGATGAGGAGGAAAGAAAAGCTCTCGATCAAGAAAACTCGCACTCCTATAAGCTGCATCTCTACCTTTACTTTGACCGCTCCTTAACAGAAGGAATCACCATGGTAAAAGAATATCAAAGACTCTCCCCTTCTTATCAAGAGGAAGAACAGAGGCAGAGAGATGCTTTCTTAAAAGCGCTAAAAGATACAATTTCCTCTTTCTTACCAGCTACCTTTTTAGGATATGAAGTGGAACTCAGCGAATCCTGATAGACTTTCCCTTTTGAAAATTGCCCACGAGTGTATAATATTGGTATGTATGATTATTTAATTGTCGGCTCCGGACTATTCGGAGCAAGCTGTGCCTATCTGCTTCACAAAAAAGGCAAAAAAGTATTAGTCATCGAGAAGAAAGATGTCGTCGGTGGTGGCATCCGCACGGAGAGAAAGGATGGGATTGATGTCCACATCTACGGCCCTCACATCTTCCATACTTCTGACAAGGAAGTTTGGGATTTTGTGAACCAGTTTGTCACGATGAATGATTTCATCAACTGCCCGATTGCAAACTTCCACGGTAAACTCTTCCACCTCCCGTTCAACATGAATACCTTTGTGGACATGTGGGGAATCAGCGATCCTGAAGTGGCAAAGAAGAAGATTCAGTCTCAGATTGAAGAGAGCGGAATCAAAGAGCCGAAAAACCTGGAAGAGCAGGCGATTTCCATGGTCGGAACAGATATCTATGAAACACTGGTCAAAGGGTATACCGAAAAGCAGTGGGGAAGACCATGCAAAGAGCTCCCCAAAGAGATCATCAAACGTCTCCCGGTCCGTTTCACGTTCAACAACAATTACTTCAACGACACCTATCAGGGTGTTCCAAAAGAGGGATACACTGCCTTGATCGAGAAGCTCTTAGAAGGAGTCGAAGTTAGAACTTCTACCGATTACTTCCAAGAAGAAGAACACTTCAGACATCTCGCTTCCAAGATGATCTTTACCGGCATGATTGATCAGTTCTACCATCTTCAGTTAGGAAAACTCGATTATAGAACGCTCCGTTTTGAGACAGAGCGTTTAGAGCAGAGAGACTTCCAAGGAAACGCCGTCATCAACTACACTGATTCTGAGACACCCTACACAAGAATTGTTGAACACAAGCACTTCAACATGGTCGACTCCCCTGTCACTTACATCACCAAAGAATATTCGAAAGAATATGTGGAAGGAGATGAAGCGTTCTATCCAGTCAACAACGAGAGAAACAGCACTCTTTACAAAGCATACCTTGAGCTTTCTAAGAAAGATCCTGATGTCTATTTCGCTGGCCGCTTAGGAATGTATCAGTACTTCGACATGGATGACACCATTCTCGCAGCGATGAAACTCATCGAGAGAATCGAAGGATAACAAAAATAAATAGCTAGACAGAAGAAGGAAACTTCAAAGTCTAGCTTTTCGTTTGAATTATTTTTTCTGCACTGCATCAGAAATTCTTATTCCATCAGATCTCAACATCATATAGTTGCAAAAACTTGCAAAGTTTGAAATCGAAGAGTGATTACGATTGCCGAGATGAAAACCTACAGGAACGAATGATCGAATGGATAGCGGAATGATAAAAGTAATCTCCGGTTACAAAGTCAAGAAAATCCTATAATTTCATCCTTCTACAGTGCGATGGTTGAATGACCATGATATATCATGGTCCGGATACTGTCTATCAGTTTAACCACGGGCAAATCCTTTAGCAAAAATAATTAACATCTTATTAAATAAAATACAATATGTATCAATGATTTTAGCTGTTCTAAACTCTTTTTTGTACAGCAAAAACACCAGTGTCTATATCATAGCAAGTAATAAAAAATTTCTT
>JALFLX010000097.1 GCA_022774485.1 Bacilli bacterium | reverse complement strand
TCTCTCCTTAGAAGAGAGCCAGAAACTCATCACCTATGGAACCTTGATTCCGATTTTAGAAGAAGTCAAGGAGGAAGAGACCTTAAGGATGTTAAAAGAAGTGTTAGGAGCTCTAACCTTATGAGAAAACTTGATCCGTATCAAATCAGAGAAGACTTCCCGATGTATCACGAGCACAATTCCAGCTTCAAAGGAAAACCGCTCGTATATCTGGATAACTCTGCTACCACATTCAAACCCTACCCTGTCATCGACAGCGTGAACCACTACTACAAAGACATCACCGCCAACACGAGAAGAGGAGATTACTCCTTAGCTCACGAGGCGGATGTCGCTTTTGAAGCATCGAGAAAAACCGTCGCAAAATTTTTAAATGCAGAGACGGATGAAATCTGCTTCACCTCTGGCGACACCATGGCCTTAAATGAGATCGCCTACGGGTTGATTCCGTTCCTTCATGAAGGGGATGAGATTCTCCTCTCCATCGAAGAGCATGCCTCGAATATCCTGCCTTGGTTTAAAGTAGCAGAGATCACCAAAGCCTTCATCCGTTACCTTCCCTTAGAGGAGGACGGAAGAATCTCAATCGAGACTTATAAGAAATATCTTAACAACCACACCAAAGTTGTCTCCTTAGCCAGTGTCTCTAACGTCATGGGCTACCCGCTTCCTGTCAAAGAGCTCTGCGCTCTCGCCCACGAGAAAGGAGCTCTCTACATCGATGATGCCGCCCAGAGCGTCCCTCACATGAAAATCGATGTCAAAGAGACGGATGTCGATTTCTTAGCCTTCTCTGCCCACAAGATGTTAGGCCCGACTGGCATCGGTGTCCTCTACGGGAAAAGAGATCTTTTAGAAAAAATCAGCCCGACATTCTACGGCGGGGAGATGAACGCAAGATTCGATAAAGAAGGTAATCTGAGCTACGATGACATTCCTTATCGACTCGAAGCCGGCACTCAGAACATCGCTGGTGTCTTAGGCCTGAAAAGCGCCATCGAATATCTCGAAGAGATCGGGTTTGAACAGATTCATCAGCACGAGATGGCTCTGAAAAAGAGAGCAGTCGAAGGATTACTTCAAAACGGAAACGCTGTGATATATAACAGCGAGAGCGAAAGCGGGATTGTCACGTTCAACATCAAAGACGTCTTCGCTCAAGATGTCGCGACCTATCTCTCTTCCAAAGGCGTGTTTGTCCGCTCCGGACAACACTGCGCAAAAATACTTCCGGAGCACTTAAAGACACAGGGTACAGTGAGAGCAAGCTTCTACATCTACAACACCATCGAAGATGTCGATGCCCTCATCAAAGCCTGTCAGACAGCGGAGGATTTCTTAGATGCCTTTTTCCTTGAATGATCCAGCATTGATGAGAGAGATGATTCTCGATCATTATCAAAACCCGAGAAACTACAAGACAGTCACAGATCCCTCTTACATCGATATTCACATGGATTCCGCCTCTTGTATCGATGACATCTACATCCAAGTGAAGATTGAAAATAACATCATCACAGACTGCAAATGGCACGGAAAAGGTTGTGCCATCTCCATGTCATCCACTTCCATCATGAGCGAGCTGATTTTGAATATGACCATCGATCAGGCAAAAGAAGTAATGGCGGAGTTTAATAAGATGTTAGCAGGAGAGACTTTTGATGAGGACAAATTAGGAGAGGCAGTCTGCTTCCAAAGAGTCAACAACCAACCTAGCCGCATCACCTGCGCCAACATCTCCTGGCGCGGGCTCCAGAAAGCCTTCTTAGAGGAGGAGAAGAAAGAACATGAGCACAGATGATAAAATCCTGCTCGATCAAGACGAGCGAAGAAAATACGAGTTTCGCGATGAGGCCAAAGCGATTTATCAGACCGAAAAAGGCCTCTCGGAAGAGACGGTAAGAGAAATCTCAAAGATCAAAGGGGAACCCGAGTTCATGCTCAAGTTCCGCCTTGACTCCTTGAAAGAATTCTTCAACCACCACCAGCCGACCTATGGTCCGGATTTAAATTGGATTGACTTCCAGAATTACACCTATTACACCAGAGTTTCTGACAAGATCGCCCAGGATTGGGATGAAGTCCCCGATGAGGTAAAAAACACCTTTGACAAGCTCGGAATCCCTGAGGCGGAGCAGAAGTTCCTCTCCGGAGTCACCACTCAATATGAGTCGGAAGCTGTCTATTCCAACATGCTCAAAGAAGTGACAGACAAAGGAGTTGTCTTCTTAGACACCGACACCGGTTTAAAAGAATATCCTGAGATTTTTAAAAAATATTTCGGCAAGCTTGTCCCTCCTCAGGATAACAAATATGCCGCCTTAAACTCCGCTGTCTGGAGCGGAGGAAGCTTCATCTATGTCCCCAAAGGAGTGAAGCTTGAAAAGCCGCTTCAATCCTATTTCCGCATCAACAACAAGAGAAGCGGACAATTTGAAAGAACTCTCATCATCGTCGATGATGACGCCGAGCTAAATTATGTCGAAGGCTGCACTGCCCCGATGTATTCTGAAGAATCACTCCACGCTGCTATCGTCGAAATCTTCGTCGGAAAGAGAGCTAAGATGAGATACACCACCATCCAAAACTGGTCAAATTCCATCCTGAATCTTGTCACACAAAGAGCTCTTGTCGAAGAAGATGGCTTAATGGAGTGGGTGGATGGAAACATCGGCTCTATGCTCTGCATGAAATATCCTTGCTGTGTCTTAAAAGGAGACCGCGCCAAAGGCTCCACCATCTCTGTTGCGGTAGCTAGCAACGGTCAGTTCCAAGACACAGGGGCTAAAATGATTCACATCGGGAAGAACACTTCTTCCACAATCATCTCTAAATCAATTGCCAGAGATGGCGGACACGCGAACTTCCGTGGCCAGATTGAAATCAAAAAAGGCGCGACTGGAAGCAAAGCTCATGAAGAGTGCGACACGCTCATATTAGATGATCACTCCTACTCCGACACCATCCCTCACAACATCGTCGACAACTCCACTTCTTATCTCGAACATGAAGCTTCTGTCTCGAAGATCAATGAAGATCAGCTCTTCTATTTAATGAGCAGAGGCATGAAGAAAAGCGACGCTACTCAGATGATTGTCATGGGCTTCTTGGAGCCGTTTTCCAAAGAGCTCCCGATGGAATACGCAGTCGAGCTTAACCAGCTCATCAAATTTGATATGACAGGATCAATCGGATGAACAATACCATGAATTACGATGTCATCGTTGTCGGAGGAGGACACGCGGGAAGCGAAGCCTCCTACGCCTGTGCCACGATGGGCATGAGAACACTTTTGTTATGCCTCAATGAGAAAATGATCTCGAACATGCCCTGCAACCCTCATATCGGCGGGAGTGCAAAAGGCATTGTCGTGAGAGAAATCGATGCCTTAGGCGGCATTATGGGAAAAGTCGCGGATATGAAAGGTTCCTTGATTCAGATCAAAGAACTCAACACCTCAAAAGGTCCCGGAGTCCGCTGTCTACGCGCCCAAGAGGATAAAATCGGCTATCCTAGAAATATGCAGGCCTACTTAAAAACCGTGAAGAACCTCACGATTCAAGAAGGAGAATGCAAATCAATCCTCGCTGAGAATCACAAAGCCTATGGAATCGAATTAGAGGATGGGACAAAAATTACAGCGAAAGCGATCATCCTCGCAACCGGCACACACATGGAAGCGAGAATCTTGCGCGGCCATAAGATTCAAGACCAAGGACCGGATGGCGAAAAAGCGAGTCACGGCTTATCCAAATCTCTTCAGGATTTAGGATTGAAGATGCTTCGTCTTAAGACCGGAACACCGCCGCGCCTTGACCCGAAAAGCATCGATTATCAAGATCTCCAGGTGGAGTTAGGAGGGAGTGGAAACCTCGCTTTTTCCTATGACACCAAAGAATTCATGAGACAAGAAGACATGCTTCCTTGTCACCTCACTTACACCAACGAAAAGACACATGAGATCATCCGCGCCCACTTACAAGAATCGGCGATGTACGGAGGAGTCGTCGAAGGAGTCGGCCCTCGCTACTGCCCCTCAATCGAGGATAAAGTCGTCCGCTTCGCCAGCAAAGAAAGGCACCAGCTCTTCTTAGAGCCGGAGAGTGTTTTTTTCTCCTCCTGTTATGTAGACGGACTTTCGACCTCAATGCCAGAAGAAGTGCAAGAAGAAATTGTCCACTCCATCAAAGGATTAGAACATGCTGTCTTTTTAAAATATGCATATGCGATAGAATACGACGCCTTAGAACCATCTCAGCTCTATCACACCTTAGAGACAAGAGCGGTGGAAAACCTTTATATCTGCGGTCAGATTGCAGGTACAAGCGGTTATGAAGAAGCAGCAGCCTTAGGGCTTATCGCCGGCATTAACGCTTCCTTGAAGATACAAGGGAAAGAACCTTTGATTTTAAAGAGAGATCAAGCCTATATCGGCATCATGATTGATGACATTGTCACCAAAGGGACCAAAGAGCCTTATCGACTCCTCTCTTCTAGAAGCGAATTTAGACTCTTGACGAGAAGCGACAATGCCGACATGAGACTCTTAAAAATCGGTTATGACATCGGTCTGAACTCAAAAGAGCGCTATGAGAGACTCAATCAGAGAATCGAAAAAGTCTATCAAGCCCTAGATGCCTTAGAAAACACCAAATTGGGAGCGAATCAAAAGGTCAAAGAATATCTATCCTCTTTAGGATTTGTAGACACCAACGGAAACGAAAGCTTAAAGCAGGCCTTACGAAAACAAAATGTTCGCTATCTTCCGCTTCAAGAAGCAGAGGAAAAACTCCCTTATTTAGATGAAGAAGAACAAGAAAAAGTGGAGATTGAAGTCAAATACGAGGGTTATATCAAAGCCCAACAAAAAGAAGTCCTGAGAAGAAAACAGTACGAAGACCTCCCTCTCCCCGATGATTTAGATTATCACTCCATGCAAGGTCTCTCTTTAGAAGCAAGAGAAAAACTCGCCCTCCTAAGACCCAAGACCTTAGGAGAAGCGAGTCAGATCACGAACGTTCACCCATCTGATATCGATGTGTTATCTTTCTACGTCAGACACCTCAAAAACCCTGGTCGTTAATTTTATCAGGATCTAGGAACGTGTTCTCAAGTGGAGAGATCAAGCGGGCGTTGACATAGCACTGTTTCAAGGTGAGAATGGTCTGTCCTTGATAGTTTCCGCTCTGTGTCTTCTCCACGAGAAGAACCGCTTCGATTCCGTAATTCGGATCGAATTCTAGCGGGAGCATCAAACTGATTGCATTTCTGGTCGGAAAGAACGATGGTAGAGCAAAGCGGTAGTCGTAACTGACAATACGCTTTGCTTTTTCAATGGCGCTTTCTAAAGCAAATCTCAAATACTCATAGACCATCAGGTTAGAAGAAGCGAGCTTCTTCAACACGTTCCAGTTCTTTTCTCTGGCGTTTGGATTGTTGCACTTTGACAAGTTCAGAAGCACTTGCTTTGCTTCCGGGCAAGGGAGGAAGGCAAGAGAGAGGGTGTGAAGCGGAAAACGATCCAAGTTATCGTAGATGATATGTTTGACATCGGTGTGCAGTTCTTGTTGAGGATCAAAGAAGAAATCTTCTTTGTTCAGATACGTAGCAGGTTTCGGAAGCGGATTGAAGTGCTCGATCAATATCTTTCCTAATCCCTGTTGCGCTCTGGTGGTGAAGCCTTCAAAGTGATACTCTTTCTCTTTTTGAGGTTTCAAGACTAAGATTCCGTAAATCGGTTCATAGTCGCTGTTAATGAGCCCCGTGTTGAACGCGGCAAAGAGCATGTTCGGACTCTCCGCTAACTTATCTTGCTTCACGATGCGATGGAATGTGTACTGAAGATAAATCTTCAAGACAAGATAAGGATCTCTTGAACCCTTGTAACACCACTTTTCTTTGCGTGCCAAAGAAGCCAATTCTTGAATGCTCTTCTCAAAGTCATCGAACTGAACCATGCGATCGAGCGTTTCTTTCGGCCTTTCAAGATCGCTGCTTAAGAAGGCGACATAATACTTCTTTCCGATTCTCGTGGTCGCTTTTCTGATTCCGCAATAATATGCTTCAGGAAGATCTTTGTTTTGAATCGGGAACTCAACACCATAGTCGTGAGTTTCTACTTGCCCGTTGTTCTTCGCAAGAAGATAAGACTTGTAAACGAGATCTAAAGCTTCCTCTTTGGTGAAATCTCTCAATCCGATTTCTTTCAAGGGAAGCAAGAGATTATCTGGGAAATTGATATCATCTTTTAAAATCTCGCCAGTTTCTTTCTTCTTGTTTGTCATCTCTTTCTTCACTGGCTTCAATAACATCATGTACTGGATATTGTTTCTTTTCTCAATTCGGATCGTAGGATTGATATCCAGTAAAAACTGAGCGAGCTTGGTGTGTTTATATTCTTTGTAAGAATAGCCTAACGACATCAAAGTCGCGTTAACTTGAGAGAGCGGAATCGGAGTGCCTTCATCAAATTCGCTTAAGAATGCGCTGTAAATTTTGTTTCGGTCATGTTCGGTCAAAGCGAGCTTAACCTTCTTATGATCTTTCTTCAACTTCATCTTCTCTTCTTCTTTGTGGTCCACATCAAAATCATGGATTACCACAAACTCATCTTTATGGCCTTTGTTTTCCTTCGTTTTCAGAGAGAGGAATTCCAAGCTGTTAAGAAACGGCTTGATCTTTTTATAACCGAATTCCGAGTAGCTGATATGCTTGCTATTTAAGAATAAAGCGAGACTAGCAAGGGGAATATCAACTTCTTTCTCAAAAGAAGAGATCAACTGACCATAAATGACTCTTTTTTGTTTTTGTGTGATCATTTATCGGTCCTCTATGTGTCATTGCTGACGAGTTAACATACCATGATAAAAAAAGAATTGCAAGGATAAGAAGAACACTGAAATGCGGATAGATATTGAAACTAAGCTCTTTCCCCGCTAGAATAGAGACATGAGAGTGCAAATCGGATTTGTTGTATTTATCTCCCTCTTCGCGATCGGATGTATTGTTCACCTTGTCTTTTGTTTCCTTGAAAAAGAGAAAGCGAGAATGATTTCAAAGCCATTCTTGCTCACTTTCTTAGGAGCAGCCATGGCGTTTCAAGTCCCGAATCACCCATTGATTCCAATCGCCTGCTTCTTAGCGATGATCGGAGACATCTTCCTGCTCTTCAACAAGAAAATTCTCTTCTTCTATCTCGGTGCTTCCTTCTTTGCTTCTTCCCATATTTTAAACATCATCACACAAGGATTATCCCTCTCTTATGACATTCCAATGTATGCCTATTTCTTCCTATTCGGTGGTGCATTAATCGTCGCACTACTTCTTTATTTCATCACAAAGATGGCACCAAACAGCCTCATGAAATACTGCTTCAGCACCTGTCATCTCCTCAACATCGGTTTCTCCTTCATGCTGATGATGGATCACAAAATTTACTCCGGATTGATGATCTTAGTCGGTTATCTCCTCTGCGTCACCAGCGATGTTCTATTAGAAAAAGTCACATTCAAAAAGGACATGAAGCGTAGAGACTTCTATATCATGGGAACCTATCTCCCTGGACAGGCATTCACCTACTTAGGATTGCTGTTTGCAACGCTTTCTCTTTTCTAATAACTTAATCAATCTTTTCAAACATATCTCTAGGAGCGCCACAGAGCGGACAAGTAAAGTCCTCTGGAAGCTCCTCTTTTTCTGTCTCATAAACATAGCCGCAAAGCATGCAACGGAAGTGATGAAGATTACTCTTTTCCTCCTTTACAGGAACA
>JALFLX010000048.1 GCA_022774485.1 Bacilli bacterium | reverse complement strand
CGATAATCGCTCACTGGATGTTCTTGTTTTCCACAGCTCGTGAGCAGAAGCGGCAGTAAAAATAAGATATTTGCTCTTTTGTTTTTCATGCTTTTATTTTATCAAGAAATGAGAGATTTCAAACTAAAAAACGTCTCTTTTTAAAAGAAAAAAGCAGGTTTCCCTGCTCGATTCATCCATTGTGATTTACGCCTTTTTCACTTTTCTCTTAACGCGGTCCACTAACTCCCCGACAGCATAATAGACAGGAATCGTCAAGAAGATCACCCAGAGAGGATGCCAGAGGCTATAAATTTTTGCGACAGAGAAATAGATTGCAATCACCACCAGAGGATAGCAGAACGAATTCATTTTATATTTGACCAAGGCGCGATAAAAAGAAGCAACAATCGGTCCAACAAGAAGTAAAACCCAAAGGCTAGACCAGAATTCTTCATTGTAAACAGAGCTTAAGACATAGGAAAGAACACCGGCGGAGAGGAAAATAGAAAACAAAATGACAGTGACAAGATTGGTCTTGCGGTTCATCTGATCCTGAGCCTGATCAAATTCATCTCCAGGCAATACGACAATATCATCTTCTTTGATAATCGGTTTCATTATGCACACAAATCTCCTTCTTATTTATTTTACTGAAACAAACGAAGATTGGTAGTAAAATCACTCTTTTCTTTATAAAAATCATCACAAAAGAAAAAAGAATGAATCCCTCATTCAGTTTCATTTAAGAAAATGAAGAAACTGAATGTTTAAATTGATAAATCCAATGAAAAATACGAAAATAGAAGAGGAGGGTTCAACATGTTAAACAGCGATCAGAGAAGCCGCCTATCTCTGTTAAGAAAAATGGCGAAATGCACTAGAAAAGAGGGAATTGACGCCTTAGAGAAAAACAACTGGGACACCTCGATGGCAATCGAGTGGATCAAATTCCAGCAAGCGGGAATCAACATCTCTTTAGAAGAATTTCATCGCCATTTCGAAGAGGCAAGAAAACAGTCTGCTGTTCTTCCACAGGACCGCTACGATGTCCCCAATACCCAAAAGGTTATCGAGAACAGAAAGTCTCGCCGCGCGAAGATGAAGCAGGAGAAGAAACAGAAGAAATCGAAATAAGTTCTGCAGCGACGCAGAACTTTTCTTTTATATCAAGATCACTTCTCGAATCGCTTTTTCAAATGCAGTCGAATAAGAATCTTTCGCTCTCTTTTGAATCTCAGAGAACGATAACCCTCTTTTAGAAGTCTCATAGATCACAAGAGAAGAATTCTCAAGACGGTTGATTCCACAGAGGATGATAACCTTCTTTAAATCAGTCCGAGAAAGAATTCCACTCACAGCTTTCCCGTGAAGAGACTGCGTGTCAAACGCCCCCTCTCCGGTGATTACAAAGTCTGCATCTTTTGCTTTTTCATCAAAAGAGGCCAAATTTAACATCGTATCGATTCCCGATTGAAGCTTTCCGTGGAAAAAGGAAAGAATACAAGCTCCTAGTCCACCCGCAGCGCCTGCTCCTTTTTGAAAAGAGACATCAATTCCTTTTTTCTCTTTGATAAGAGAGGCAAAATGAGACATTCCTTCTTCTAAGAGACAAAGATCCTTAGAATACCCTTTCTGCGGCCCAAAAACATAAGTGGCACCTTGGTTTCCAAGAAGCGGATTCTCAACATCTGATAACCCGATAAACTCAACTCCTTGTATCAGGGAATCAAACGCTTCTGTTGAGAAATCAGTGATTTCAAGAAGCGCCTCTGCATTGACATGAGAAACGTTGAATTTCACTCCTAATTCTTCTAATAAAGAGATTCCAAAATCGTTTGTTGAGGTTCCACCTAAGAAAAGATAAATCCGCTTTGCACCTTTTTGGATAGCATCTCTAATCAGCATCCCGACTCCTCTTGTCGTTCTCTTTCTTTTCGGGAAAGAAGGATCGACATGAGGAAGAGATAAGACCTTAGCCACTTCAATAAATGCAGTCTTCTCTTCACGCTGATAAAAATACTCTGTTTCAATCATTCTTTCACAAGAGTCGATTGCTTTTGTCTGAATTTTCTCTCCTTGCAAAAAAGAACAGATAGCATCTAAACTGCCCTCTCCTCCATCTGCAATCAATAGAGAAGAGAGACTAATCTCTGAGGAAAACTTCTCTCTCACAACTTTAGAGCAAAGGGAGATAATCTCACTGCTTGATAATGTCCCCTTAAAAGAATCCGAGGCGATCAAAACGCGTTTCATATATTGATTTTAATCAAGAAAAGTGCAAAATCAAAACGATTTTAGCACGAGAATAAAAATTTGTATTATCATCTTATCGATTGATATATTGCAATAAAATCACAAGCGAAAGGAATAACGTATGAAACCATTTGTAAAACCACTGATTGCAATGGGTGCTTTTCTCGCTACCACTTTTGTGTGCATGCCATTAGCAAATGCGCTGCAAACTGACTTTGGAAAAGTTGAAGTCAGCATGGGATCTTTCCAAGATTCCAACACCGAAAAAGCTCTCACCTACAAGCTCTATCGTCCAAAGAGCGCCGATGAGACTCACAAAGCTCCGGCAGTCTTACTGCTCCACGGTTATCAAAACGATCACGAGACCTCCGCAGCCTATGCGATCGAATTAGCGCGCAGAGGTTTTGTTTGTCTTGCCTTAGATGAATACGGACACGGTGCCACTGAAATCTCCATGATCGAAAGAGGTTATGTCAACCACAAGACAAACTACACCTTCGGACTTCCCGATAAGAACGGCAAATACATTGTCGAGATCGGAGGTCAAACACGTTACAAAGTCTTGATGAACTTCTCAAACCTCTCTTTCTTCAACGACATCTATTCCAAAGATGCTGAATTTGATGAAAACGGCGAATACATCGCTTCTGTCGACAATCAAAACTATATCAAAGATTCATCGATGGGCGGTATCGCTGCATATTCCTACTTA
>JALFLX010000009.1 GCA_022774485.1 Bacilli bacterium | reverse complement strand
TAAAAGCTGTGCGATATCAACAATAGCATCGGTGATGAAAATCAAAACAAAAAGATACCAGTATTTCAGGTAGTAACGATTGACATATTTACCAAAAATCATAAATTATTCTTTCTTACCTTCCTCTCGGAGGACTTCAGTGACCTCCGCTTCAAGATCGTAGACTAAAGCGTTGACAATCTTGGCTTTTACAAGCATTCCCGGTTTGAGTGGAATCTTGGAATAAAGATACATTTCTCCGTCGATATCATCCGGTGCATAAAGATTCGTGATACAACGGTAAGAGAGTTCATCCCTTTTTCCAGTCACAAGAGCAGTGATTTCACTTCCGATTCTCTTCTTGTTGAGACGAAGTGAAATTTTCTTCTGTTCTTTCATAACTGCTTTATAACGGGCTTGTTTGATCTCTTCTGGAACTTGATCTGCAAATTTTGCGCCCGGTGTTCCTTCCTCAGGGCAATATGTGAAGCATCCTAAATGGTCAAATTGAATCTCTTTGATACTGTCTAAAAGCTCTTGGAAATCCTCTTCAGTCTCGCCAGGGAAGCCGACCATCACAGTGGTGCGGATGACAGAATCTTTGACCTTAGATCTAAATTTATGGATCAGTTCATAAATATCGCTTTTTGTTCCTCTTCTTCCCATGCGACGAAGGATTTTATCGGAGAAGTGCTGGACAGGAAGATCAAAATATGGAGTGAGGGAAGAATGTTCTGCGAAAAGGTCAATGAGCTCATTGCTGACTTCATCTGGATAAAGATACATCAGCTTGATAAAGTCAAATCCTTTATGCTTCGTGATTTCCTTGACTAAATCGACAAGAGAGGAGTGAATATCTCTTCCGTACATCGAAGTATCCTGAGAGATGACAGTCAAGGAGCGGATGTTTTCCGCTTCTAGCATATCAAGTTCTCTTTGCAATGTTTCAAAGGGTACAGAGTGGAATCTACCTCTGATATGCGGAATCGCACAGAAGTTGCAGAAGTTATCACAGCCATCAGAAATTCTAAGATACGCTTCTCTCTCCGGGGAGATGAAGACACGCTTGGTAGGATCAATTTCTCCTTTTAAGACACGATCTTTGACTAAGACCTGAAGTTTCTCAGAGAATTTCGGATAATCCTGAAGCGGAATCCAAAGGGCGACTTCGGGAATCTCTTCTTTCAATTCATCGAGATAACGGGTGGAGAGACAGCCGGTGACAACCACTGGTTTTCCATATCGGATCATATCCAAAATCGCATCGATACTCTCTGTCTTTGCGGAGTCGATAAAGGCACAAGTATTAACGATGATGATATCTGCCGCCTCGGGAGATGTGACAATATTGAAATCATTGCGCTTGAGATACGCTAAGATTTCTTCTAAGTCAACTTGGTTCTTCGCACAGCCTAAAGAGATTACACCGATATTCATAACACACCTCCATGCGTATTATATTAAAAATATATATAGATTATACATTTCGACAGCGAAAAAGCAAAGCAACTCTCCGTTCCTAGGGCTCTTTGATGCGCTTTTGATGTTTGTTACCATAATAAAAAACAAGATTAAAACAGCACAAAAATAAATTATTAATCAATATATTTTATTCAAACAAGCTCATCAGTTAATAATAGATTGCTTTCTGATGCAACTGAGTTTGATAAGAGAACATAACAGCGTTTGAAACGAGCAGTATTGTCTTTTTGAAGAGTATTTGTATCGGAAATTCGCTTTAGATTCATCATAACTAAAATCAGACTTTTCAAAGGATAATAAGTCAGGAATGAAACAAACCTGATGGATGAGTATGAAACATAGTCAATGGTCGAGTTCAATAAATCAGATGAACCGCTTGATTGTTTTGTTAGTTAAACTTCATACAAAAGCTTCGAGGAAAAGAAAAAGCTGATACCGAAGTATCAGCGGTTTTTCCATGGTCGGGAGTAAGGGATTCGGACCCTTGACCCCCTGCTCCCAAAGCAGGTGCGCTACCAAGCTGCGCTAACTCCCGATGTTTGTTCAGCTTTGAACTTGGAGGGGTCAGGAAGAAAAAAAGAGCAGGAATGCTCTTAAAGAATGGTGCCCTCGAAGAGATTCGAACTCTTGACCCTCTGATTCGTAGTCAGATACTCTATCCAGCTGAGCTACGAGGGCGATGGAGGTTCCACGCGGATTCGAACCGCGGGTTGAGGATTTGCAGTCCTTTGCCTTACCAGCTTGGCTATGGAACCAGCGCAAGATAATATATCACAAGTCGGCTTGAGAGACAACAAAAAAATATCAAAATTGACAGGCTTTCTAACTCAGTGCGGATATCTTTTCCACAAATATATATGGTTTTAATAACCGAAATTGTAATGGTATACTATTTTCATGAATTTGAAGCGCCTATTTATCGCGTTTGATTTATCAAATGAAAAGAAAGATCAAATCGCAGATATCGCCTATGACTTAGATTCTCTCGGCGTGAGAGGAAACTTTTCTCCGGTTGAGAATTATCATCTCACCCTCGCTTTCTTAGGAAATCAAGAAGATGTGGAAGGTATCTCTCGTATTATTGAAAAGCATGCAAAAGGTTCTTCTCTTTTCTTTTCTAATCATCAAGAACTTCAGTTTTTACCATCTAGAGATGGTGGCACATTAGCGATCAAATTGACAGTCGAGCAGAAAATGATCGATTTTGTGAATTCTTTGAGAGAAGATCTGAGAGATCACGGTTATTTTAGTGATAGGAAAAGCTTTCTTCCTCACATCACCTTAGTCCGCTCTATCCATAAAGACATTCCGCAATATCACATCAAATCTTCGGAATATAGATTCGACTCTGTCACTCTTTTTGAATCGATTCTAGAAAGAGGAAAGAAAGCAAAATATATTCCTCTGATTGTCTATCCTTTGCAAGGAGGCCGCTGATATGGAAAACAACACCATTGTCTTAAAAACATCGCTTACGCTTAAAAAATGGCAAAGAATCCTGATTGAAGTTGGATTTGCTTTACTTGCATTTCTTTTACCTTTCTTTCTTCTTGTCGGATTGTTCGCATCCTGTGGATTTTCTCCATTTGTCAAAAATGGTCTTACTTTAATCAGCTTTGACATGAAATCAGAGTACATCGCATACTTCAGATATTTCCAAGAACTACTCAAAGGGGGAGATTGGATATATACGGAAGGGAAGGTGTTCGGAGGTGATTTTTTATCGATATACACATTCTATCTCGCATCGCCGTTCAATCTCTTCATGGGCCTTGTTTCAAAAGAGGCGATTCCGGATTTTATTCTCATCACTACGATTTTGAAGATGAGCTTTGCCGGTTTAAACTTTTATCTCCTCTGTCGTTTCACACAGCATAAAATTGCCTTCTCTCACTACGCGTTTGCAGTCGGTTATGCGCTTGTTTCTTATTCGTTCATCTATCTTTCTAACTACATGTGGATCGATGACGTGATGATACTTCCACTGATGGTGTTAGGATTAAATCTTTTGAAAGAATCGAAAGTTTGTTACCTATACTCAATATCCTTAGCTTATTCCTTAATCAGCTCTTGGTATATCGGTTTTATGACCTGCGTTTTCTCTGTGTTTTACTTCATGTATCTGTTCTTCTCAGACGCGAAGTCATTCAAAGAGAAAATGCCTTTCTTCTTACGATATGTCATTTATTCTCTCATAGGCGGATTCTTAGGCTCTATCTGTTGGCTCACCGCTTTCTTACACTTCTCCGGTACCAAGGCGACACAGTCATTCCCGAAATTCGATTTTGGTTCCCTCTCGATGTTGTTGACAGGTTTCTTAGAAAATAACTACATGACCACTGGAAATATCACCCAGTATTTCGGTTACGCTTCGATGTTCACCGGGATGGTCTCTCTTGTCTTCTTCTTGCGTTCTTTCTTTAATCCGGGTATCAAGGTCAGAGAGCGCATCTCCTATGGTGTTCTTTTCTTCTTCTACTGTCTCTGCATCCTCTCGACTACCCTAAATGCCTTGATGCACGGAGGAAGAGAACCGACTTGGTTCCCTGCTCGTTTCTCTTATATCCTAGGCTTCTTAGTCTGTTACTTTGCTTCTAAAGAATGTGAACACAGAGAGACAAGTTCGAACATTTCTTCTCTTGTCGCATTACTTGTCCCTGCAGTTGTCTTACCGATTGTTGTCTTCACCAAAAACTCCAATCGATTTGAACCTGATTCTATCAATGCTCCTTACCTTTATTATTCAATTTCTTGGCCATCCTTTATCGTTTATTACCTCACTGCAATCCTCTCTTCACTTTATCCTTTCTTGAAGAGATATCCGTTTGGAAAGAAATATGAAAAATGGATTCTCTCCTCTGTCTCCTTAGCCCTTGTTCCTCTCTCTTGTTTCTCCGCATATCGCGGTGGAAAGCAAGTGGTTTCAACTGACGTGAAGCAGAATCAGTTTGTCTCACAAGAAGAATATCTTGAAGATGATGCTTTGACTCCTGTCTTTGAGATGATGAAGGGATATAACACACAGGACTGTTACCGAATGGAAGCGACATTTGATCGTCCAAACTCGTACAATGAGACCAATAACAATCCGATGTTTTATGGCTATAACGGATTGAATCACTATTCCTCCTCGGCGAAGAAAGATGTAGAAG
>JALFLX010000008.1 GCA_022774485.1 Bacilli bacterium | reverse complement strand
AGCTCTCCTCCAAACAAAATGAGAAAAGAGTCACCCAGTTTCTCAGATAGAACTTGTTGATTTTATCTTCCTGATAGGCTTTGAGCATATTCTTGACATAATCGAGACGATAATAATCCCCTTTGGCAGGGCGGATGCGAGAGCATTCAATCAGTTTTTCTAACGGGAATTTCAGATTCAACGCATCGAGTGAGTCGCTGCTAGAAAGGCGGTCTTTCGCTCCGTCAAGACTGAGATATCGATATTTCTTCTCGCTGTATTCATCGAGGTGTTTTTCAAATTTTTTGAATCGGCAAAACTTATAGTCCTTTTTGGAAAAGGAATCGCCAGTGCATTCGTTCAGATAAGTTATCGTTTTCTCACTCTCGTTGACTTTTAACAAATCAAAGTAGGTAAGGTCACCTTTTTGAATCAGCCGATAATACCCTTGTTTTTTCATTATCTCACTCGCTTCAGCATTTCTTTCTGTTCTAAGACTTCCTCTTTGGTGGTGTAGGAGAGAGCAAAACCATAAGTCTCTTCATAGATTGACTTCCAGAGCTGATAGTTCTCCTCCATCATTTTAACAGCATTTTCATCGCAAGTGTAATCCGGGTCCGGTAAAATCGGTTTTTCAATATGGATGGTGTACTCCTGGAGCGGGAACCCGTTGTCATCTTTGTATTCTAAAGAATCCCTCATCGTGATGAAAACCGGGATGACAGGAACACGGTTATTGGCAGCAAAGGAAAACGCACCTTTTTTCAATGGCTTAGGTTTACGATAATTCCACCACATGGACTGTTCCGGATAGAAGAGAATAAAGTTTCCTTGCTGAAGAAGGAAGTCAACAGAGATGATAAACTGCTTCATCGTCTTAAAATTCGAAGAGAGAGGCAAAGTGTTGCAAGACTTCATCAATTTGCCAAAGAAGCCTTGGAAATTGGTGTAATTTCCCTCACGGATGACACGGTAGAACTTCTTTTTGTGGAAAAGCTCTTTGTTTGAGCGAGCCATCTCTTCATAAGCGAGCTGAATGAGGAATGAATCATCAGAAGAGAAGTGATTACAAGTGATAACAGCGCCGGATTTCAAACCGACAATATTCTCAAGTCCTTTGATTTCTTTGAGATAGAACTTGTGATTCTTGATTTGTCTCTTTAAGTACTGACGAGCTGCAAAAAAAGCGATTTTGGCATTGATTTTTGTCGAGAGTTTATCCTGAAGATAGTCCACTTCATCGGGCATCAGCATGCGAGAAGGCGGATCATTTTCAACATCAACATCAAATTTTCCTTCTTGTTCAAATGTTTCGATTTTCTCACGAATCTCGACACGATCTTTGTTTCTTAAAGCATCCATCTTCTTGAGATAGTTATCAGGTTTTTCTACTTCTTTTAAGCAAGTTTCTAAGATGAATGGAACAACCTTCTCATCTTTTTCTTTCTCAGAATCCGGATAGTTCTCCATCTCTTTTACCATCTCATCATAGACCTTTGTATCCTTGGCGTACTTCCAGAAATAATCCGCGTATTTCGCATCTTTATAATGCCAAGGTTTGTTTGCCATATTGTAGTGAATAATTCTAAATTCGCTCTCATCAAACTCAACCGGAACACAAGTCTCAACATCCCAGACTCCTTTGATGATTTTGACATGATCTTTGCAGATGACATTGAGATAATCTTGGTCTTGAGCGACAACAAAAGTAACAAAACTTAACATAGAGATGAACTTCTCTAAGATTTCATAATGTCTAAATTCTTTCGTGTTGATGATTAATACACCCGCGTTAAAATAGGCGTTCGCATCGATACCTAATGCTTTCTCAGCATAAAGCTTGCACTCAGGAAGTTTCATGACGCGATCAACAGACGCACCCAAGATATTGTCTCCGATATCGTGATGATATAAGTCAGCGACATCTCCTAAAACAATGATATCGCTGTCGAGATAGAGCACTTTATCAAGCTCTGGGAACATGTCCGCAATAAAGAGACGATAATATGTTGTCTTAGAATAGTAGTCACGAATCGGAAGACGGTCCGTGATGGCTCTTAGGTAATCAGAACAATCATCGAATTGAACTGATACTCTTTTGCTTTGGAATTCTCTAAGCAAATCAAAACTTCTCTGAGAGAGTTCTGTGTATAAAATGTGAATCTCTAAGGTGTTTCTGCTGTTGGTATTCTTCACAATAGAGTTGAGAGCAACTACAAGGCAAGGGACAAAGCGGTCATCGACCGAGAAGAATATCGGAATGCGCTCTTCAGTTTTATTCATAATGGAAACCTTCTTTCTTACGAGTTAAATAATCCTCGTAGATATCATCGAACTGATGATAATGGAAAATGCGATGTACTTTTTCAACATGCCACTGTTTGATGTTGTCCGTGTGAGGGTAGGGAAGATAGAACAGGCGTTTGGAAAAGTGGCGAACAACGGTGTGTTTATGAAGAAACTTCTGATCGTTGAAGCGTTGAGGAAGATGAAGCCTCTTCGTGGTGGAGCGGATGATAGCACTCTGATCAGCGAAGACTAATTTCTTTTTGCAAATCAGGTCACGAGCTTTGGAAAAGAGTTCAGTTTCTCTGCACTTTTTCAAATTGAACAACAAGACTCCAGCGTTGATGTAACCAGGGTGAATCAGATATTTCCCGTAATGATCAGAGCTCGCTGCATATTCAACTTCACTGATATCATAATCGTAAAGAAGATGAATATCGCGGTTGAACATGATATCACAATCAAGATAAAGAATTTTATCAGAATCAATTCCTGGAACAAGGTCTAACAGTAAACGGAGCAATGTGTAAGGAGAACAATAGCATCCCTCGTTTGGGGAGTGACCAAGTTCCCTCTCATAAAGCTCTGTGACATCGTGACAGAGCACTTGATTCTCAGTGTTGTACTCTTTCATCATCTTCTCAAGATAGGCGATACAATCAGAGGAAATCGGAGTGTAGTTTTCTTTGACTCTCGTCAGATTCATCGTGAAAATATGGACTCGATAAGTATCCTCTTTCGAGCGCTTTAAGATCGAAAGTAATGCGGTTAAGACGCCGTCAAAGACATACGAATTCCCGCAAAAAAGCAAATCAATCATTCTCTTTTTTCCTTTCGTAACGAATGACTTCTATCGTATTTTTCTGACTTTCCCTCACCATGGCTTCGTAGCATAAATCTCTGAGCCTTTTCATATCTTCCCGTTGATTTAAGTTTGGATCTGGATAAAAAGGTCCGTCGATATAGGTAATGATTTGCACCTTACCATTTTTTCTTTTTTGATAGGTGTTGGTGAAACAAAACACAGGTTTTTGATATTTCACAGGATAGTGGAAAGACTTCTCCGTGAACGGTCGAATCTTCGTGTAATAGGGCCAGATATGAGCCTCTGGATATATGCAGATCGCCTTTTTTTGATCCAATCTCTTCTCAATCGCTTTCAGAAAGTTTTTCATCGCGCCAAGATCATCGGGAAGCGGAAGCGCTCCTAAATAAGGTGTGACTTTACCGAAGACTTTCATTGAGACATTGTTTGGATGAACGATGACATAGACCCCTTTTGGAAAAGCGACAAAAGAAGGGATGAGAGCATCTGCCATCTGTTGAGTGTGATTCCCGTAGAGGAAATACCCGGTATCTTTCACCTCTTTCATTTTTTCTTTTCCGACAATCTTATGATGAAATTTCGCCTTGAGATAAATCTTTGCAATCGGAGTTGCAATCACGCGATAGCATAAGAAATGAAGAATTTCTCCAAAGATGGTCTTATGCAAATAACGGTAATTCTTATCGATCTTCCTCGCCTGAATCGTAGCAGTGGAGAACTCATCGTTGAGCTCATCTTCAAAGAAGATCGTCTCTGGCAGTTTTGTTTTCATCCTGAGAATTATACTCAAAACACGCTCGAGGTTCAAGTTTCTATCATTTTTACTCATTCTTTCCATTGTTTTTTTACAATTTATTTAAAATTATTAGAAAAACAACAAGTGTTTATAATTTCAGTTTTTGGACTTTTCGCGACCTTTTTTCTCTCTTCAAATTGTTATATAATTGACACATGGCAAAAAAAGTAAAATCCTCAGTAAAAGAAAATCAAATTTCCCCTTATCGGAAGAGAATACTGATCAACATCATCTTACTCATCGTTTTCTTTCTTGTCTTTGCAATCTCTTTCTTTTTCCTTTGGGCGATGCTAACTTGGAATCATATGACCATCCAAGAGCTGCTCTTTCACATGAAAGTTCCTCTTCAGGGAACGGGTGATTTTATGGTGCTCAAAGGAGCGCTTTCTATCTTAATTCCCGCTTCTCTTCTCACTGCAATTTTCGGCATTCTTCTTTTCAAAGTCAATGAAAGAAAGAAGAGAAAAGCTTCTCTCAGCATTATGATGACTGCTTCTCTTTCCTTTTTATTAGTCCTTTCTTGTTTTGCATGGAACTGGTTAGAACTCACCGACTTCATTCTCTTGCGACATGAAAAATCGACCTATATTGAAGAGAATTATGTCTTCCCTGAGGAAGAACGATATGTCTTTCCTGAGAAAAAGAGAAATCTGGTGATGATTTTCTTAGAATCGATGGAAGTAACCCTTGTTAGCGAAGAAAATGGTGGTGCAAAAAAAGTTTCTTGTATTCCAGAATTAGAGACACTCTCTCAATACGGAGAATCCTTTGAAGGAGATGGCCCTCTCACTGGTGCCACTGTTATGCAAGGAGCGAGTTTCACCGCTGGCAGCATGTTCTCAAACACCTCTGGTCTTCCTTTAATCATTCCGACCGGAGAGAACAACATGAGTTTAAAAGACAATTTTTTCCCGGGCATACGCTCGTTAGGTGATATTTTAAAAGAGCAAGGATATCAAAATCATCTTCTCTTAGGAAGCGATGCGACCTTTGGTGGAAGAAGATTATATTTCACGAGTCATGGAAACTATGACATCAAAGATTATCTTTACGCACAAAAGCATCTCTTCCCTTCGCTTGGATTAGAAGAGGATTACAAAGTCAACTGGGGCTTTGAAGATCGCTATCTTTTCCAGATTGCAAAAAATGAAATCTTGACCTATCAAAAGAATGATGAGACATTCAACTTGACGATGCTGACTGTCGATACTCACTTCCCGAACGGATACACCTGCGAAGATTGTCCGGATGAATTTGAGGACAGCTATTCTAACGCCTACCGCTGTTCTTCCATCAAAACAATGGAATTCATAAAGTGGTTTTTCCAAAGCGGTGAGGTCAACGAAAAAATCAGAGACAATACAACCTTTGTCCTTCTCGGGGATCATCTGACCATGGATAGCGATTATTACACTGATCTGGATGACAATTACAGTAGACGCGCCTATGTCTGTTATCTCAACAGCGCAGTCGAAGTGAAAGAGAAACACAGAAGAAGAGAATATACCGCTTTTGACACCTTGCCGACAGTCCTTGCTAGCTTAGGTGTCATGGTCAAAGATGATGTTCTAGGGTTAGGGACAAACCTTTTCTCAAACAGAGACACACTTTTAGAGAGAGATGGAAAAGAACTCATCGACGATGAGTTCTTGAAAGATTCTAAAATGATGTTAAGTCTTTACCAGGGAAAGTCCTATAAGGATTCTCTCAGTCACTATTCTCTTCCGAAGAGAGAACAACCATCACTTTCCTAACCTGTTCTGGATTGAGAGGCTTTCCAATTAACTTTCTTGCGACCATAAGCTCATCAATCTCATTAAGAGGAGTGGGTTTTACAAGGATTTTTTCATAATCTTCCCCCTCTTCTTCAAGAAGTTCAATCAGGCAATCCTGAAGACAGTAAATCGCATCCTCTTTGGATTCTGCCACTAAAATGCCAGAAGGAAGATCATAGAAGAAACAAAGAGTCTCTTCTCCCTCTTGGACGATAATTCCAGGATAGTGAAGTTCCATATCAGTAGACCTTCGGAGCAGATTTTTCGGTGATGGCTTCGCCCTCTTCAAAGGCTTTTCCATACCCCTTAAACTCGCCAGCTCGGTATTCTTTATACGCTTGAATCGAATTTGCGATCACCTCAAGAGCAGCTTCTTTCCCTTTGATCGCAGTGACATTTGTCTTTTTCCCCTCCAAAGTCTTATAGACACGGAAGAAGTGACGGATTTCATTTCCAACAAAAGAAGGAAGTTTCAACAGATCATCAAATTCAGAATAAAAAGGATCTCCTAAACAAACAGCGATGATTTTTTCATCGATAAATCCCTGGTCGACCATTCGAATCATACCAATCGGTTTCGCATCAACTAAGGTTAATGGGCTCAAAGGTTCTTGACAGAGGACAAGAACATCGAGAGGGTCATTATCCTGAGCGAACGTAAGCGGAATAAAGCCGTAATTTGCAGGATAGTGAGTCGCAGTGTACAAGACGCGGTCAAGCATGATGAGACCGGTAGATTTATCAAGCTCGTATTTGCAATTGCTCTCTTTTGGAATCTCGATAACCGCGGTAAATTTTTCCGGAGTCACACGCTCCGGAGCAATGTCGTGCCAAATGTTCATTCTGTTTTCTCCTTTTCCTCTGGTCTTAATACTTCACCGATCTGCGTCGTAGGACGCTCTCTCGTGTTAATTAAAATATTGTGCATATACAAGCCAATAATGCCGATGACAAAGATAATGAGAGATGCAAAGAACGCAAGGGCAAAAATCAACAAGAAGACAAGATAGATCGTCTCATGAGAAATCAGCGCAAACTCCGCTAAGAAGAATAAAACCAAGAAGACAACAGAAAGGAATCCGGTAATCGCCATAGAGATCGCACCCGCTTTCAAAGGAGCATAAAGAGGTTTTGCAGTGGTGCAAGAGATGAGATTAAACGCGTAATCAAACATCTTAGAGACATTGTATTTGCTCTCACCCGCATCGCGTTCTTGACGGACAAAGTCAATCTCACAAGTCTTGAATCCGACCATCGGGACAAGAGCGACATAATATCTATCTTTTTCAGGCAGAGCATTTAAAGCATCGACAGCGCGTCTAGAAAGGCCTCTGAAGCAGTTGACATTCTCAGGGATGACTTTCTTCCCCTCGAGTTTATTGATGAATTTATAGAACATGCCTGCAGTCGTTCTCTTGAATTTCGAGTCTGACTGGCGATTTGCTCTA
>JALFLX010000003.1 GCA_022774485.1 Bacilli bacterium | reverse complement strand
TACGGCCCGAACAAAGCCAACAATTCTGATGCGGTCGATCTTGTCAATGCTTTGACAAATGCCGGTGTCACCCTTGATCCGGTCGTCAAAGGAATCTATGACACGGCGCTTGCTGTCACCGAAAAGAGAGAAGTCTCCGGTTGGGGTGGAACAACCATCAAGGATGTTCAGGTTTACATTCCGAACACTTCTGCTGGCGATTTCACACAGGATGGCTATCAAGTCAGTGAATTCCCGTTAGAGAAATTCACCGATCCTGCTGCTGGAAACGGCCCTGAGAATTGGAAAGATCAGGTCAAAGCGAACAACAACGATGTCGCTGTCGTCACTTTCATGCGTCCTGGCGGAGAGGGAAGCACTTATCGTCCTGGTGTCGCCCGTGACTCGAAAGGCAACAAGCTCGAGCAAAACCCCTTAGGTCTCACTCCTGAAGAGTTAGAAATTGTCAAAGCGGCCAAGGATGTCGCTCCGAAAGTTGTCGTTCTCTTGAACACTTCCTGCACGATCGAAGTCGGACCTCTTGTCGAGAAAGGCGGAGATTATGAAGTCGATGGTATCGCTTATGTCGGTATCCCCAATGACTATCAGTTCACCGGTATTGTCGATGTCCTTTTAGGAAAAGCCAACTCTTCTGGCGCTTTAGCGGACACCTATGCCTTTAATACTGCAGTCAACCCTGCGATGATGAACCTCGGCGGTGGCTACTTCAAGGATTATGAATCTGTCGGCACCTCTGCTGGTCAGGATTACCGCTGGAACATCAATGTCGGAAACGGCGCGACTGGTTCTTTCGGTGGTGGCCAGACCTACAACGGTGGCTGGTACATGATTGAAGCAGAGTCTATCTACACAGGATACCTCTACTATGAAACCAGATATTACGATGCGGTTTTAGGAAATGGAAACGCCTTAGCTCCTGTCGGTGTCAGTGATCCTCTTGACACCAAGTGGACCTATTCCAAAGAAGTTGCTTACCCGTTTGGTCACGGCCTCTCTTATTTAAGCTATGAAGAGAAACTCTTAAGTGTCACTGTCGATAAATCCGCCAATGGAAACATCGTCGCTGAAATTCAGATTAAGAACACCAGCGACAAAGCCGGCGATTTCTTAGGCCAGCTCTATGTCAACACTCCTTACACGGATTACGATAAGACAAACCTTGTCGAGAAAGCAGCCATCCAATTCTTAGCCTCTGAGCGTATCCACTTAGGTGCGGGTGCGACTGGTGTTGTCAAAGTCTCCGTCCCGACTAAGTACATGGCCTCTTACGACTACAAGAAAGCCAAGACTTACATCTTAGATGGCGGCGATTATTACTTCACCACCGCGAATGGCTCTCATGAAGCGGTCAACAATGTTTTAGCCGCCAAAGGTTATGCTGCACAGCTTGAAGCCTACAACGGCTACAAAGTGGAAGCTGATAACAATAAGGTCATCAAGTGGAGCAACGGTACAGAATCCAATACCGATACCACAACCTTCTCTAAGTCCGCTTCTGGCGCTGAAATCACCAACAAGGTCGATGATGCGGATATCAACTACTATTTAGAGACCAGCAAAGAGATCACCTATCTCTCAAGAAATGACTGGAAGAGCACCTATCCTGTCAATTACAATCTCGAAGCGAATCAACTTTCCACCACTGACTCTGACAAGAGAGATGAATGGATTAAGACTCTCCGCGGTCAGGATTACATCCTCCGCTCTGATAATTCTGATCCGGTTAAGAACTACGACGGTATCGATAAAGGCTTAAAGTTTGCAGACCTTTCTGAAAACGGCAACGCCATCAACGATATCAACGATCCGTTCTGGAATGATTTCGTCGCCGAGATCCCGGCAGAAGAAGCAGTCGGTGCAGTCATCCACGGCGGTAGTGCCTCTGATGTCTTGACAAACATTGAGAACCCCTTTGTCAAACAGCACGATGGTCCGACTGGCTTTAACGGCGTCGCCCTCTCTGCCAACAACGGTGAGAGCGCTGAGAAAGACGAATATTTCGTCGATCCTGAAAGCGAAGCTGGCAAGTTCAAAGCTTGTGTCAACTCTCAGACCTTATTAGGCTCTGCCTTCTCTGAGAAATTAGCTTATGAATGGGGTAAAATCTTAGGTAACACCGGTCTCTGGACAAGAAAGTATGAAATCTGGGGAGCTGCCTTAAACTACCACAGAACTGCTTACAACGGACGTAACACCGAATATCCGAGCGAAGATCCGATGCTCTCTAATATCCTTGGTAGAGGTATCATTGACGCTTCCAGAGAAAAAGGTATTATTGTCGGTCCGAAACACATCGGTTTCAACGATCAGGAACATAACCGCGCTGGTATTCAGGTCTACATGACCGAACAGAAAGTCAGAGAGACTGACTTACGTGGCTTCCAGATGGCGATTGAAGATTCTCACGCCTTAGGTATGATGGTTGCTTTCAACCGTTTAGGCGCAACTAACGTCGCTAACAACAAGAACCTCTTAAAGGGCATCTTCCGCGATGAGTGGAACTTCTTAGGCTTGATGTCCACCGATATGATGAACAACGCCTACTACTTCGATGCCGCCTCTATGGTCATGTCCACCATCACCATGGTCGCCGACTTCGCTACCAAAGATGCTTCTATCACTCAGGCCAAAGATGGCGACTACGATAAGACTTGGGCTTACATCAATCCGGAATCCGTCAAGAAGGATAACGCGTTTGTCGAACAGGCGAGACAAGACCTCAAATATCAGCTCTTCGCCTTTGCAAACTCCGCTCTCGTGAACGTCAAGACAGTCAGAGTCACTCCGTTCTGGGAAGGCACCATCATCTCCTTGATTGCCGTCTTCTCTGTCATGACTGCTGCTGGTGCGATTCTCATCGTTCTCAACGGATTGAAAGGAGAATAATGACATGTTAAAGAAATTAGGTATCGGTGCATATTGCGCCTTTGCTACACTTATTCTGGCAGTCGTCAGCTGGATCATCTACGGTGTCAATGTCACCTCCGCTGGTTACTTCCACAACGAATCTGTTCCTTCAGTCGTCCTCTTCACAATCTTTGCAATCCTCTGTGAAGCACTTGTAATCGCTGCTCTCTTTCTCCCGAAGAAAGAAGGCATCTTAGGAAAGATTCTTCCTATTGTCCA
>JALFLX010000065.1 GCA_022774485.1 Bacilli bacterium | reverse complement strand
CAAGTACGTACTCTTTTCCATTTATAAAACCAATAAGAAGGAAGGTAGTAGCATTTGAATTACCATAATCGACAGCAACATTATACTTGCTAATGACTCTAGGTTTTTCAGTAATCACCATTCCACCGTCCTTCTCTAGATCTGTATTAAAATTATTATAAATAACTCCATCAGCCATTACCCATTGGCCAAGTACCATCCTTTTATACCATAGGCCTTTGTATGCTTTCTTAAGTTGATCTTTATACCTTGTTGATAAGGCCTTATTATCATCTAGAGAAAAATGGAAAACACGATAACCTTTCTCTTTGGCCATCTCAATAAATTCTGTCATGATGTAGTGATAAGGAGAGTCGGGATTACAAGTCCAAAAGGCTTTAGCTCCATCTAATGACATACGGTTGATTGCTTGTTTTACCATTGACTCCGGATAAAGTGTAACCTCATCAGCTAACCAACCAGCAACTGTCATACCACGGATCTTTTGTTCTGATTGTGCATCGTTAGCTCCAACAACATAACACCACTTGTAGATCCATTTTCCATTTTTCTTGTCCGGAAACCTACATTCAACAACTGTACCACCATCACCGGACTTCTTATACTTACAATTTTCAGCTCCCATAATTGCTATCATACCAGTAGCTCCACCAATCATGTTTCTATAACAAGTGTCCTCTGTTTTTCCCGTCATTAAGAAGTATTGATATGGCGACTCCTCTAGAAACTTTATCCAAGCTATTGTTGAACATACTGTCTTTGATGATCTTACTGCACCTTTCTATTTTGTTGTAAGATAACATGCTATGAAAAATAATAAACAGAAAAAACAACATCAAATCCTCTCTTGTTTAATTCCGTACAAAGGTTCTTTTTCCTTGGCGTGCATCACGATTATCTTAGAAAACGCCTTGGAGATTTCGTTGCCATTTTTAATGAATGTCATGCTGAAAAACGGTATGACTCAAAATGGCGATCAATACTCCTACGACCCGCCTTTTGTCTTTTTGATCGGTGGAATCATGCTCATCTTCGCAGTTCTCTCCTTCTTCTTAGGTCTCATTTCTAGCAAGATGACTGCGAAAGCAGGACGAGGTTTTGGTTACGAGCTTAGGAAAAGGGAATACCAAAAAATACAAGAGTATTCTTTCACCAACCTTGATCAGTTCCGCGCCAATTCCCTCATCACAAGAATGACAAGCGATGTCCAGATTATCTCAGACACATTCTGTCAGGTTATGAGACCGATTCTTAGAGGGCCTTTCCAGCTTATCTTCGCTTCTATCTTCGCGCTCTCTATCTCAAAAGAGCTCTCCCTAGTCTTCTTGTGTGTCATCCCGATTTTAGCTTTGTTGCTCGGAACCATTATCTTCTTAACACGTCCGAAATTCTATCAGATGCAAGCCGAGTTAGATCACATCAACAGAACCACAGACGAATCCTTGACCGCGATGAAACTTGTCAGAGCTAACGCCAAGGAGAACTACGAGATTCAGAAATTTGATCAAGTCAACAAAAATGTCTCCCGTATCGGCACCAAAGCAAATTCCCTCTTAGC
Source organism: Bacilli bacterium (assembly GCA_022774485.1). GTDB lineage: Bacteria > Bacillota_I > Bacilli_A > RFN20 > CAG-288 > Enterosoma. The sequence continues at coordinate 6,694 of JALFLX010000065.1, read as the reverse complement.
GCTCAACATGGGAATCATGCAAATGATGACCTATGCTTGTGTCGTCGCCATTCTTCTTGTCGGTGGTTCTTCTATCTTTGATAGTTTTCATCCGGAAATCACAGCGATGAAAACCGCTGCTGATATCGCAACTTTCTTAAGTTATGCAACTCAGACTTTGGCCTCTTTGATGATGATCTGCAATGTCATGCTCAGCTTCACCAGAGCCAGCGCTTCCTTAAAGAGATTGAAAGAAGTCTTCGCCGCCGAAAGTGAAATCATCGATAAAAAAGATTCTCCTTTGAGAATCGAAAGTGGAAAAATCGAATTTGATCACGTCTCCTTCCGCTATTCCAAAGAAGCCCAAGAGAACGTTTTATCCGATCTTAACTTCACTCTTGAAAGCGGCCAAACCATCGGCATTTTAGGAGAGACTGGTGCAGGAAAAAGCACCTTGATCTACCTGATTGACCGCTTCTATGACACCAGTGAAGGAGCTGTCAGAATCGATGGAAAAGACATCAAAGACTATTCCCTGTCAGAGCTCAGAGGAAAAGTCGCAATCTGTTTCCAAAGCCCGCGTCTTTTCAAAGGCACAGTGAAAGAAAACCTTCTCTGGGGCAATATAGATGCCACGGAAGATGAGATTTTAGAAGCTTGTGAAATCGCCTGTTGCAAAGACTTCATCCTCCACTCCCTCTCCCACGGATTCGACACTGAAATCGCTCAAGGTGGCGACAACGTATCCGGTGGACAGAGACAGAGACTTTGCATTGCGAGAGCGATTTTAGCAAAGCCGAAAATCTTAATCCTCGATGACTCCTTCTCCGCCTTAGATCGCATCACAGAAAAGCAGATAAAACAAAATCTTCAAGAGAAACTACCGGGAACAACAAAACTCATCATCTCTCAGAAAGTCTCCTCTCTATCCGGTTCCGACCAGATTATTGTTTTAAAAGATGGTAAAGTGAACAACATCGGAACTTCTGAATATCTAAAAGTGCACGATCCCATCTATCAAGACATCTACCGCATTCAAGAGGAAGGAGGCCAAGCATGAAAAAACAGAACGCTTTTCAGACCTTAAAACGGCTCCTTTCTTACTTTAAGCCATACCTTGCTCTCTTCTTGATCGCACTGATTACCTCCTCGTTAACAGGCGTTGCAAACCTGTTAGGAACCTATCGCTCTGGCATGGTCACAGACCATCTTCTTGAATACGCGAAACTCTGCACAGCCGAGACTGACTTCACTTTGATCAAAACAGAGTATCAAGCGCTGTTTACAAAAGATATCATCACTTTGATCATCATCTACCTCTCCGGTGTTTTCTTCGCAATTCTTCACAATGAGATCATGGTCCATCTGACCCAAAAAGTTCTCTACACCATCCGCACTGAACAGATGAAGAAAATGGAAAAGCTCCCATTAGGATACTTTGATACCCACCCTCACGGGGAAGTGATGACTTTCTTCACCAACGATATCGAATCTCTTGTTCAAACACTGAACGATTCCATCGCCAACATTGTCCTCTCTTTCACGAATATGATTGGAACTGTGATTTGCCTTTTCCTCATCAACATCCCTCTTTCACTCATTGTCGTCATCTTCATCGGCTTGATGTTTGTCTTCATGTTCCTCAACGCGAGAGTCTCAAGACGCTACTTCAAGCTCCAGCAAAAAGCCCTCTCGGATGTCAACAGCCGTGTGGAAGAAGACATCATCGGAACCAAAGTCATCAAAGCTTTCCGCCACGAGAAAAAGAGTTATGAACAGTTTGAAAAATACAATGAGTCCTGGAGAAGCGCCAGTGAAAACGGCTTCTTCCACACCCAAGTCAACACGCCGTTTTTTGTCTCTTTGAGCTATCTTAACTTCTCCATCTCAAGCATCTGTGGCATCATTGCACTCTGCACAGGCGCCTTTGGGCATCTCACCTTTGGCGGTTTACAAAACTATCTTGTCTTCACCAGAAACGCATGTCAGCCGTTTAACTATTTCACCCTCCATCTCAACGCGATTTTAACTGCTTTAGCAGGTGCGGAGAGAATTTTCACCTTCCTGGACGAAAAAGAAGAGAACGATCAAGGAAAATACAAACTTAAGCTTGTCGATGAAACTGCCGAAGAGTTTTCCAAGCGTTATGTGTTTTGCTGCGAAGAAACAGGTGACACTGTCCCTCTTTACGGGAACATCGTCTTTTCTCATGTTTCTTTCTCCTATGTGAAAGGAAAAGAGATTCTTCACGATGTCTCCTTTGAAGTCCACCCTGGCAAGAAAGTTGCCTTTGTCGGCTCCACCGGTGCTGGCAAGACAACCATCATCTCCTTGCTTGCAAGGTTCTATCCTCTCGACAGCGGAAAGATTACCTACGATGGCATCGACATCGAAGATATCGCCCTAGAATCTTTGCGCAGAGCGATTTCCATGGTGACACAAGACACTCATCTCTTCACCAACACCATCGCCGACAACATCCGCTATGTCCGCATGCACTCCACCATCGATGAAGTCATCAAAGCGAGCAAAGATTCCCATGCCGACTCCTTTATCCGCCGTCTTCCCAAAGGCTATGACACCATGATCTACGACGATGGAGAAAACCTCTCTGAAGGTCAAAGACAGCTTCTCGGTATCACCAGAGCCAGCTTAAATCGCCCGCCTCTTATGATTCTTGATGAAGCGACAAGCAACATCGACACTCGCTCTGAACTTCTCATTCAAAAAGATCTCAAAGAGCTGATGAAAGGAAAGAGTGTCATCGTCATCGCTCACCGCCTCTCCACCATTCAAGACGCCGATGAAATCATCGTCTTGAAGCAAGGGAGAATCATCGAAAGAGGAACCCAAGAAGAGCTGATGAAACAAAGAGGAGATTACTACAATCTCTACACAGGAAAAGTTGAGTTGAGTTGAGTTGATAACATTTGTCTTATTAGTTGATATAATTACAGCGTAGATTGAGGAGGAATTCCGGCCATGCATCAGAAGAAGATCATCTGTTTTGATTTCGATGGAACACTCGTTGACAGTTCCGTTTTTGTCCATTCATCGCTCATCAAAACTGCCCAAGATTTCGGGCACAGCGAGATCAACGATAACAACTTAGAAGAATATTTCGGACCGACTGAGATCGGCATCTTGAAAAAAATCTTAGGTCCAGAAGAAGCGATTGCAGCCTCTCCTTACTTCTACAGAATCTACACCGAGCTTCAGGATACCCTCTTAGAAGAAAGCACTGAAATTACTGAGCTTCTCCACACGCTCAAAAAGAACCCTGACATCAAGCTCGTTCTCCTCACCGGAAGAAGTAGAGAGACATTAGACATCTCCCTTTCCTATCTCGGATATGAAGGCATCTTTGAGAAGATGTACACCGGCTCCGAAGATGGAAACGAAAAAGGAGAGAGCATGGAAGAGCTCTTGAAAGACTACGATGTCGAAAATGAAGAAGTCCTCTATATCGGCGACACCATCGCTGATATTGAAGAGATGAGAAGAGTAGAAGTCGATATTTTCACAGCCGCCTACTTCAGCGATGAAGAGAAACTTCCCGCTCTCAAAGAAAATAACGGTGAGCACATCGCCTACACGGTCAAAGACCTCAAGAGAATGATCGAAGAAGTGATCTGATCGCAAACGTTCATCACAAAAAAAATAAGAAAGGAGGTTCACTCATGGTAGAGAATAAAGATTTCACAGAAGTTGAAAAAGACATCCATCGCGATGATAGAGCGAATCCTCCTAGTCCCCTCGACAGCACCGAGCCCATTTATAATGAGCCAGTCTTGCCAGAAGAGCTCCACTCCTATCTCATCACTGGAGACAAAGAACCCATCATCCAGCTGGTGAAAGACATCTCAGCGGTTCAGCTTTCCCTTGCTCTCAACGAGCTTTCTGATGATGAAGTGGTCCTCTTCTACTCCACCATTCAAATCGATTACGACAAACTCGGAGAAATCTTCTCCTATCTTTCGATTGAAAAGAGAATCTCCTTGATTTCAAACCTTGCCAAAAAAGTCCTTGTCCAAGTCTTAAACAACGTGTCAAACGACGACCTTGGAGACTTTCTAGAAGATCTGACAAAAGGGAACAGAGAGAAAATTTTATCCCTGCTTCCGAAGAAGAGACAACAGCTGATCAAAGAGCTCGCCCGCTATTCTGACGATACCGTCGGAAGCATCATGACCACAGAATATCTCGCCGTGGCAAGCGGTTCAACCGTAAAGAGCATCTTTGAGAAAATCAAGCAGATCGGAAATACGTTAGAAACTGTTCGAACAATCTTTATTGTCGATAAGTCTAACAAGCTCTTAGGTATGGAGCAGCTCGAGAGTATGATGTTCGAAAACGAGGATGAAATCATCGACAACATCATGCAGAAAGACTTCCCCTACATCTCCCCCATCGCCGATAAAGAGCAGGCAGTCCCTATCTGCGAAGAGTACGACATTCCGGTTTTAGCTGTCGTCAGCAAAACAGGAGAGATGCTTGGCATTTTAACCTTCGATGATGTCATGGACGTCTTGGAAGAAGAGAACACCGAAGACGTCTTGAAACAAGGTGCTGTCAACCCGACTCAGACTCCCTACATGGAGACCAAAATCTTCCGCATCGCACGCTCTTATGTCGTTTGGTTGATTATCTTACTTATCATCAACACCTTCACTGGCGTCATCGTCTCTCGCTTTGAGAGCGCCCTTTTGACCTTGCCGATTCTCATCTCCTTTGTCCCTGCCCTCAACGATTCCGTCGGCAACTCCGGAAGTCAGACTACTTCCATGGTCATCCGCGCCCTCACCACAGAGAAGCTTGAGAAAAAGAGCTACTTCAAAATTATCATGAAAGAAGCGCTAACCGGTCTTCTCACCGGTTTAGTCATCGCCGCTTTCAACTTCGGTTGGGTCATGATAGAGCTCAACACTCCGCTTTTAAAAGTCACAGAAGAGATGAAAAACACACTCTTAATCGACTTGAATTTCACCAATATTCAACACGGGTATATGGTCATCGCCGCCATTGTCTCCACCGCTCTATTCATCGGCGTGTTCTTATCAAAATTATTCGCGGCCATTCTGCCGCTTCTTGCAAAACTTGTCCACATCGACCCTGCCACCATGTCAGGACCACTTGTCGCTTCTTTGATGGATATCATGACACTGCTCATCTACTTCACCATCGCAATGGTTGTCATCAACTCCATCAACCCGGGCTTGTTAGCCATCTGAAAGGAGGGAATCTTTTATGAGTGAAGAAAACATCAACCTCATCGAAGAGCAGGAAGAAATTCAGGCAGACCGCTCCCTCTCTCCGAAAGTCAACCGCGAACTCTCTCCTGAGGCTCTTAAGGTTATCATCAACACCCACAACAGCTCCATTTTGAATGCAGCTGCTCACTCCTACGATCCGACCAACATCGCTCACGCCTTAGAAGGACTCGATCAAGAAGATCTTCTCTTCTTCTTCAAATCTGTCAACTCTGACGACTCTGCTGAGATCTTCACCTACTTAGAGCAAGACACCAAAGAGAGCGTTGTCAAAGCTTTCTCCGATGGTGAGCTTCACAACATCGTCGACTCCATGGCGACTGACGATTTGGTCGACTTTGTCGACGAATTACCCGCTAACCTCATCAGCAAAGTGCTCCGTGCGACCTCTCCGGAAGATAGAGCGCAAGTCTCCGCCTATCTCAACTTTAAAGATGACACTGCCGGAACCTTGATGACTCCAGAATATCTCTCGGTTAGAGAGACTGACAAAGTCAAAGATGCCATCCATAAAATCCGCAAGATTGGAAAAGAGATGGAAACCATCTGGGAAATCTTTGTCATCGATAAAACGAGAAGACTTGTCGGTACCGTTACCCTTGATAAACTCCTTGAAAGCGATGAGGATGAGCTGATGAGTGTCGTCATGACAAACGACTTTGTCTCCGTCCAAGTCAACACCGACCAAGAAGTTGTCTTACAGGCATTTCGTAAATACGATGTCTCTGTCATTCCTGTCACAAACGGCGCGCAGAGAATGTTAGGTATCATCACCTTCGACGATGCGATGGACGTCGCAAACGATGAGAACACAGAAGATACCCAGATCACCTCCGCGGTCTTACCTACCTCCACTCCTTACATGAAAACCGGTGTCTTTTCCTTAGTGAAAGGATACGGAGTCTGGTTGATCTTACTCTTAGTCTTGAACACCTTCACCAGCATGGTCTTAAGCTATCTTAGCGCCATCGGACCTTTGCTTCTCATCCCTGTCTTGACTGCGATCTTACCCACCATCATGGGAACCAACGGAAACGCATCCGATCAGACAGCGACTGTCACAGTCCGTGAGCTCGCCTTAGGAAACATCACCACCAAGAACTATTACAAAGCGCTTTGGAGAGAATTTAGAGCGGACCTCATCACCGCTTCCATCTTAGCTGTCTTCTCCTTTGGCTGGATCCTAGTTGAGCTCTACTCCGGATTGATCTCCCTTTCCCCTAGAGATCTCAATGTCATCTTTTCTGCCTTTGGAGACAATCGGCATCTCTTCTTCCTCTCTGTCGCTAGTCTTGTTTCTATCACTTTCTTCATCACCAGCATCATAGCGAAATTCTTAGGTATCTCCTTACCTGTCTTAGCGAAGAAAATTCACCTCGACCCTGCTGTCATGAGCCAGCCTGTCATCTCCACCATCTTAGATATCCTCTCAATCGTATGCTTCT
>JALFLX010000106.1 GCA_022774485.1 Bacilli bacterium | reverse complement strand
TCGGTGGATTTCCTGGAATTCATTCTGCCCGTTTCATGGAGGGTCATTCTTATCAAGAAAAATGCGAAGAAATTTTGCATCGCTTAGAAGGAAAAGAGAATAGAAAAGCTCGTTTTGTCACAGCGATGGTGTATCTCGATAAGAAAAACGGAATTGAGAAAACCTTCTTCGGTGTCAACGAAGGAAAAATTATCTCTTCTTATCCAAAAGGAGAGCAGAATGGATTTGGTTATGATCCAATCTTCTTCAGTGATGACTTGATGATGACATTTGGCGAAGCAGACAGTGTGAAAAAAGATGAGGTCTCTCACAGAGGCAGAGCGTTAAGAGAGATGATTCAATATCTCATTAAGGAGAATAAACGATGAAAGAATATAAGAAAATCAGCCTGTTACACAATATCTTCTCTTGGTTAGGAATCATCTTCTTTTTCGCAGGTGGTCTCATGACCGGGCTTTTTTCTAAACAAGAAGAAGGAAGTGAATCATTACCGCTTCTTTTTCTCTCGTTAGTCGCTTTCGCTCTTGTGGTTCTTTTCTTTGTTCTTTCCATAATCTTTTCTAGCAAGAAGAAAAAGATCGTGACAAGAGTCTTCCGTGAAGGAAGAGACCTCACAGTCTTCCAAAAATATTGTTCCAAATGCGGCGCTGCAAACGCGAAAGGAAACAGCCGTTGCACCTCTTGCGGAGAAGCTTTAGAAGAGGACCACACTCTTGTTCAGAAATGTGGATATGAGAAAGGTGAAAAAGGAGAAAAGATGTCTTATCTTGACTTTTTAAGAATTCATCTCTTCTCCGATGGCTCTGATTACTTTATGGTGTTCGCCCTTTTCCTCTCCACGTTATTCCTTACGATTTTCTTATCTTCTTCTGACTATTTTATCTTGTTCTTAGTCGTCACAATTATTTCTGGTTTCTTAACATTTGTTCTTCTTTTAAATCCGTTAAGCAATGCGAAGAGTCACAATAAAAACAAAGATAACAGCACACTCTTTATTTACGAAGGTGGTATCTCTCAGTTGATGAAGATTGAGAATGGACCTCAGGTGACAAACCTTATTACAATCAGCTTCACTTTCGCTCAGGTTTTACTCGCGAAAGAATTAAAAGATCGTTTCTATTTTGCCTTCACTTATTCAGAAAAACAGGTCGCTGTCATGTGCATAAAGAAAGATGAGATTCTTTTAGAAGAGACAAAAAATCTCTTACGAGAGAAAATTTCACAGTTAGGAGCGTAGGATGAAAATTATTTTAGGAATTGGAAACATCGGTGATTTATACACCGATACGAGACATAACTCTGGCTTTCAAGCGTTAGATCTTTTCGCTTCTGATTTTGGTCTTTCTTTCACAAAGAAAGACTTCAAATCCATGATTGCGAAAGGAAAAGCGTTCGGAGAAGATGTTCTTCTTTTAAAGCCGACAACTTATGTCAATCTTTCTGGTGAAGCGTTGATCATGGCAAAGAATTTCTTTAAGGTGGATGTTGAGGATATCATTGTTCTTGTTGATGACATGGATACAGAACCTGGTCATATCCGCTTGAGATTGAAAGGGGAAGCTGGAGGTCATAACGGTTTAAAGAGCATTATCTATTTATTAGGAACCAATGAATTTAAGAGAATCCGCATCGGAATCGGAAAACCGAAAGTGGGTTCCACTCCTGATTATGTTCTTTCTGCTCCGAGAGATTCTTTAGAATACCAGGCGTGGAAAGACGGAATTTCGAAAGCTTGTGAAGCTTTAGAATATTCGTTGAAATTCAACTTTGAGAAGGCGATGAGCATATATAACCGCTGATGTCTACGTTTGAAAAAATATCATTGTTCTCTTATCTCAATGGAAGAAAAGAGCTAGAGGCTCTTGATGAGGGAAGAGGTTGCTGTATCTCTTCTGTCGAGTCTCTCGCTCTTTTGACAGCACTCTCTTTTCACGAGAAGAAAAGAAAGATGTTTTTTGTGTTTCCGACGATTTATGAGGCGGAACAGTTTGTCAAATTCATCGGTGACTTTTTGGAGAATGATGAACTTTATTTCTACTCCTACGATGAAATTTACCACTCCTCTGCAATCGGTGCATCCTTAGAATTAGAAGAGGAGAGATTAGTCGCTGTTCAAAGCACATTCCAAAACAAACCATCGATTTTAGTCACACATATCTCCGCATGTTATCTTCCGATTCTCTCTTTAGACAGTTATCAGAAAAATGAGATTACTTTGAAGCTTGGGGATGCTATCAATTTAACTTCTATTCTTACAAAACTTACCAGTCTTGGATACCAAAGTGTTGATCATATCACCGGAATCAATCAGTTTGCCCATCGCGGTGGAATCTTAGATGTCTATGACCCTGTCTTTGAGCATCCTTGTCGCATTGAGTTCTTTGGAGATGAAATTGACGACATCCGCTTTTTCCGCGTGGAGGATGAACTCTCTTTTGAGAAAGGAAAACAAGTTTCAATCCATCCGGCTTCTCTTCTTTTGCTCTCAGAGGAAGAGAAAAAGCATGGATTATCTCTCATTGAAAAGGAGTTCACAGAAGTTGATTCTAAGAAAGATAGACTCGCTTATGAAGACCTTTCTGATTGTATCCATGCTGTTGTGGAAGAAGCAAATCATGGTTACCTCTCTGTGGTGAATCGCAGGTTCTATCCTGCGTTTCAAAAAGAGAAGACCACAATTCTTTCTTATCTTTCTTCTTATGAAAGATTTTTATATGAACCGGCAGAGTGCAAAGACACATTCTCTTCTACCCTTCAGAAAGAGAAAGATTATTTTACGCATCAAGTCTTGTCTAGCGCAGCGCTTCCTTGCGAGCATGTTTTCTTAAAAGAGACACTTTCTTTCTCTTCTTTTGAAGAGATTCATGAATCTTCTGATGCCTTCACCATTCGCGATAACACGTTCCCCTCTCTTTCCTATCATGATTCTTACTTGTTGATAAAACAGTATTTAAAAGAAGATTATCAGATCAGAATTGTTCTTCCAGAACCGAACTTAACCAACTATCAGAATTATTTAACTGATCACGGTTTTTCTTTTAGTCTTTACCCTACTCACACTCCTATCATGTTTGTCGAAGGAAAAATCGCTCACGGTTTTGAAATTCCAGAAGAGAGACATGTCTATCTTTCCGCTAAAGAGATTTACGGAGCAAGCGATCATAAATCCAAATTCTTATCCCGTTACAAAGAAGCGAAAGTCATCCGCAAATACGAAGACCTGCAAGAAGGAGATTATGTCGTCCATGAAGTCCACGGGGTCGGCAAATATCTCGGTGTGAAACAGATGGAAGGGTTAGAATATCTGATGATTCAGTACGCTGGAGACCAGGTTTTCTATCTTCCGTTAAGCCAGTATAAATTGATCCGAAAATATGCATCTAGAGATGGATACACTCCATCGTTAGACCGCATGGGTGGGTCCACTTGGTCAAGAAAAAAGAGCAAGATCAGAAGTAAGATTGAATATTTGACTGATCAGCTCTTACTTCTTTACGCACAGAGAAGAGAAATCAAAGGCTTTGCTTTCCCCAAAGAAAGAGAGTTAGAAGAGCAGTTTGAAGAGGAGTTTTCATTCCCTTATACCAAGAGTCAAGAAGAAGCGATCGATGAGGTGAAAGAAGATATGGAGTCTTCTTCTCCGATGGACCGACTTGTTGCTGGCGATGTCGGTTTTGGAAAGACAGAGATAGCCTTTAACGCTGCGTTTAAAGCGATTCTCGCTCATAAACAAGTCATGATGCTCTGTCCTACTACCATCTTATCTAATCAGCATTTTAAAGTCGCAAAGATGAGATTTGCATCGTTTGGTGTGAACATTCAAGTTTACAATCGTTTTTTGACAACAGCAGAAAAAAAGAAAGTGAGAGAAGGATTAGCAAATGGCAGTGTCGACTTTGTTATCGGCACTCACTCACTTCTTTCAGATGAGATTAAACTGAAAGATCTCGGGCTTCTCATCGTCGATGAGGAACAGAAGTTCGGTGTCACTCACAAAGAAAAAATCAAAGAGAAAGCGAAACAGGTTGACTGTCTCACTTTGACAGCGACTCCAATTCCAAGAACGATGCAGATGTCTTTACTTGGAATGAGAAGTCTTTCTCTTCTTCAGGAAGCTCCGAGAAACCGTACTGCGGTAAAGACTTATGTCTGTAAGCAAGATAACGAGCTCATCATCGAAGTGATTGAGAAAGAGCTCAGCAGAAAAGGTCAGGTTTATTACCTCCATAATAAAATTTCTGACATTGAAAGAGTAAAAGAAAAACTTCAAAGTAAATTCCCGGATTGTCATATCGGAATTTGCCACGCAAAAATGGATTCTGAAGAGATTGATGAAATTATGGATCTTTTCTATCAGAATGAGATTCAAATCCTTGTCTGCACCTCGATTATCGAATCCGGTCTCGATATTCCAAATGTCAACACCATCATCGTCGAAAACGCTGATCACTTCGGTTTAGCTCAACTTTATCAGATCAAAGGAAGAGTGGGTAGAAGCGAGCGTCTTGCCTATGCGTATTTCTTCTATCAAAACAGTGAGAAGCTGACACCCGAGGCGAGAAAGAGATTAAAAGCGTTAAAAGATTTCACGGAATTAGGATCCGGATATAAGATTGCGATGCAGGATCTCAACATCCGTGGGGCAGGTGATATCTTAGGAAGCCAACAGGCTGGTTTTGTCGACTCGTTAGGATATGAAGCGTATATGGAACTTCTTGATGAGGTTCTCAAAGAGAAGCAGCTTCAAAAAGATGCTGTCGCTGATAAAAAGAAGAATTCTATTGAACTCTCTTTCACTTTGGATGCTCACATTCCTGAAGATTACGGAAGTGAATCTCAGAGAATTAACATGTATCGAGAACTCTCTGACTGCACAGATGATGATAAGCTTAAGATGTTCATGAAGAGATTACGAGATGTCTATGGACCTTATCCAGAAGAAGTTCAGAATCTCATCATTAAAAAGAAGATTGAGAACACCCTCAACTCTCTTGAAGTTGATGAATTTAAAGAAGGTCTCGGTTCTTTCTCGATTCTGATGGGAATTCATTTCTCATCCATCACGGGTGTCTATAAAGATATCGAAACGGAGTTAAGGCCATTGCTTGTCAAACTTAGAGTCCGTGTCGACAATCATCGTTTCCAGTTTATCTTGACCAAATCAAAAGAATATCTTCAGGATTTATCATTCTTGGTGATGAAGCTAGAAGAAATTTCAATCAAACATATCCAAAAGAAATAAGATCTTCTCTTAGCTTTTTCAGATTTCGTTTTGGGTTTTCGATTGTCTATTTTCTTCATTTAGATTTGTCAGTTAACGATACTTTTTTAACGAAAAATACAAAAGAGTTTCCTTAACTGGTAAATTTCAATCAAAAATATGAGAGCGTAATTTCAGCCCACTATATCAAATGAGGTCCTTCCGATAAAATGAATCGGGAGGACTTTTTTCATGAGGAAACCTAAAGAATACTATCAGGAACTGCTGGACGGATTCGCGGCCAGCGGGAAGAACGTCTCCG
>JALFLX010000081.1 GCA_022774485.1 Bacilli bacterium | reverse complement strand
AAATATATTTTATAGGGAGTGCCGATATATTTTCTGCCTTTGATATGATAGCGTTTCACCCGGGTAAGCATAAAGGCGTCTTCCATATAGGAGATATAACGATCTATCGTCTCATCACAAATCCTGTTTCCGCCGTGAACGCTATTCATTGTATTTGCGATGTTTCTCGGATTGGTCAGTGTTGAGATATTAGATGCGACAACATCAAGAACCTCTCCAATCGTGATTTCATCCTGCAATCCGTAACGATATTTTATGTCGCGTAAATAGAGATTTTGCATTTGAGAAATCAAGTAAGTGGCTTTTTGTTCTTCAGTTTCCATCAGTGCGACAGATGGCAAACCTCCATAGATAGAATATTCCTCAAAAGCTTCGCTCTTATCTCCGCCTTTAAATTCATAATATTCTGAGAAAGAGAGAGGGAGTACATGAACTTCATCACCTCTACCACTAAATTCGGTCAGGATATCCTTTGATAAGAATTTAGAATTGCTTCCAGTCACATATACATCAAGATTACTTTTACGAAGAAATCCGTTCAAAACGGATTCAAATGCTCCAAGTTTCTGTACTTCATCCAGCAGAATATAGTGCATCTCTTTGTCTGCTATTTGAGGCTGTAACCAATTCAAAAATTTCGTGGGATTGACCTTTCTATCCTCGCGCTCATTATCAAAAATGAGAGGATCTTCTCCGATTTTCAATAAATCGTCAGCAGAGTCAAAAGCGAATTTAATAATGTGATCATCGGCTATTTTCTCCGCGAGTAAATGATGATAGAACAAGGTGTTGAGCAGATAAGATTTTCCACTTCTTCGAATCCCAGTGATAACCTTGATGAAACCATTGTGTTTTCTGACAATCAATCTATTCAAATAAATGTCTCTTTTGATCTCCATAACAACCTCCATCTGATTTTTTTGCCACAAGTGGCAATTTTTTCAGATATATTATTGCATATTTTTTGGATGATAGAATAGTCTTATCTGATTTTTTTGCCACAAGTGGCAATTTTTTCAGATGGACTATATGGTTTTGTTCTCTTTATTCTTTCTATGATGTGTATCGACAAGTGATGTAGAGAAAACTTCATGAGAAAAGGGAACGGCAGTGCTATTCCCTTTGGAGCTTTATTTATTTCTGATCGGCTTTGGTGGCGTGGGTGCGGATGCAGGCTTCTTTGACGGTTTTTGCGACACATTTGTGGACGCGTTTATTGTAGGCGTAGGGGAGGATGTATTCGGCATCATCTTGGACGCATCTAGCAATGCCCATGGCGGCGGCGAACATCATGTCGTCATTGACAGTTCTCGCATCGGCGTCGATGGCGCCTCCGAAGAGGCCAGGGAAGACAAGGACATTGTTGATCTGGTTTGGATATTCGCTGCTTCCGGTTTCGACAATGTAAGCGCCGCTCTCTTTGGCTAAGACGGGGTCAATCTCAGAGATGGGGTTTGCAAGCGGGAAGACGATCGCTTTTTCGTTCATGGAAGCGACCATCTCTTTGGTGACGCAGTTTGGTCCGGAGACTCCGATGAAGACATCAGCGCCAGGCATGACATCTTTCAAGGTCCCTTGGATTCCCTCTTTGTTGGTGACTTTTGCGATGGCTGCCTGCTCCGGATTTAAGCCTTCTTTTCCATCGTAGAGGAGGCCTTTGGAGTTGCAGATGTAGATGCCTTTCGCACCGGCTTTTTGTAAGAAGCGGCAGATGGCAATACCAGCTGCCCAAGCGCCGTTGATGACGATCTTGACATCTTCGATTTTCTTCTCGGCTAAGCGTAAGGCATTGATCAATCCGGCCAGAGTGACAATGGCGGTGCCGTGCTGGTCATCGTGGAAAACAGGAATGTTGACTTCTTCTTTCAGCCTTCTCTCGATCTCGAAACAGCGGGAGCGGAGATATCTTCTAAGTTGATGCCACCCCAGGATCCGGCGAAGAACTTAATGGTTCTAATGATCTCTTCGGTGTCTTTGGAGCGGATGCAGAGAGGATGTCTTCTTATCACCATGTTTTGCCGAGAGCGGAGGGAGAAGTGATCGATTATTTGGAAATTGGAATGATCGATTCTGCTTTGTCAATGAATTCTCGTTGGCAGGTGGGATCTTATGGTACAAAGCGTCTCGATGATAGAAGTGTCGTTGGGAATGCTTCTTCTGGTTGGGGATTCCGCTGCGATTATGGAAATGTCTGGAAAAGAACTGATTCTTCATATCAAAGTCGGAGAAACTGAAGTTCAAGTGGTCACACCGGGGGATTCCTTTGACAGAGAAGAAGGAAAGATTGATCTCTATCTTCCTCAGGATAAGATTCATTATTTCTCCGCGGCGACAACCGTCTGTTTAAACTGATACCTCAAAGCTGCTACATGCAGCCTTTTTTAACACGCCATGGTATCTTGTTTCCCACTGATGTCTTATAATGGTCTTGGAAGTTTATGGAGGAAAAATGATGAAAGTTGCGATTTATCCGATCCGCTCTCCGCTTCACAATGAGGTGATGATTGAGGAGAATTCGAGGAGATTGTTAGATGATCTGAAAGCTTTTACGGGTTTTGAGTACGAGATTGTAGATTTAGATCATCTCTATGATGCTGACTTGAGTCTTATTTTGATTCAAAGCGGTGGTTCTGAGGGGGAGTTTAAGAAGATTTACAATCAGTTGAGAGCTCCTTATTATCTGCTCACTTACGGTGGAAATAACTCTTTAGCTGCCTCTCTTGAGATTCTCACGTTTATCAATCAACAGGGTAAGGATGGTGAGGTTCTTCACGGAAATGGCTCTTATATCGCAAAGAGAATTCAGGAGCTTCTCTCTGTGGAAAAGGAGAGAGAATACGACCGTCTTGGCGTGATCGGTATCCCTTCTGATTGGCTGATTGGTTCTCATGTTGATTACCCGAAAGCCAAGACTGTCTTCGGGGTGGAACTTGTGGATCTCACTACTTCGGAACTGATTGAGAATTATCAGAATATCGATCAGAGATCAATTGAGCTTCCAAAGCTTGCTTCTTACGATGAAAAGGAACTTTTAGAAGCGTACCGCGTTTATTTAGCATTAAAGAAGATGGTTGTTGATCATAACCTCAAAGGATTGACGATTCGCTGCTTTGATCTTCTCGATACAATCAAGACAACTGCCTGCTTAGGATTGGCTTTGTTAAATAGAGAAGGTATCATCGCTTCTTGTGAGGGTGATATCCCCGCGATGCTCTCTGCTTATTCGATCTTAAAGGTTACAAAGGAGCATGCGTTCCAGGCAAATCCTGCCTTTATTGATAGAGATAAGAACACTATTTTATTCGCTCATTGTACTCTTCCTCTTGATATGGTGGATTCCTATACGTTTGACACTCACTTTGAATCTTCAATCGGTGTCGGTATTCACGGCGAGATGAAGGTTGGTGATATCACTATCTTAAAGGTCGGTCCTCACCTTGATTCGTTCTATTGTGAGGAGGGAACTCTTGTCGAGAACCAATACAAGAAAGATAAGTGCAGAACTCAAATCATGCTTCACATGAATGCAGATCTCTCTTACTTCTTATCTCATCCGTTAGGCAATCACCATCTCATCTGTTATGGAAAGAAGAAAGAGGCTTTGGTGGAATATCTGACCTCTATCGGATTGAAAGAAGTCTTCTAGGTTGGAACACCCGGAGCGGTGGAAATTATCTAGTAGGAGAGTAGTATTCGCCTTTCTTTAGAAAGGGAAATGAAAAAAGACGAAAAATTTTTATATTTTCAATTGCAATCAAAATTTCGAAAGGGTATAATTGTTCGGATTGGACATTTTATGCCCTTTTTTCGAGGGCGCAATATGATTCCATCAAGTGGGAAGTCAGTGACTGACTGAACGTACCACACAGGTATAAAGGAGGAAACACACATGCCTGCAAAGAAAGTCACAAGAGTGATGATTATCCGTGCTGAAGGTGGTGGAGCCAACCCCGCAAAGTTAGGACAGAAGCTTGGTCCTTTCGGTATCGGCGGTAAGTTCTGCCAAGAGTTCAATCTCAAGACAGCCGATCGTAAGGGAGAAGTTGTCCCTTGCATCTTGACTATCTATGAAGATCGTACTTTCGAGATGAGTTTTAAGACGACCCCTACTACATTCCTTCTCTTGAAGGCTGCCGGTATTGAAAAGGGAAGAAAAGGCCCTGATCACGGCGGAAATAGCAAGGAAGCCGTCGGTCATGTCTCTAGAGCTGAAGTTAAGAAGATCGCTGAGTACAAGATGCCCGATCTTAACGTCGACTCTCTCGAAGCTGCTGAGAGATGCATTGAGGGCTCTGCCAAATCCATGGGCATTGTCATCGATGACTAATCAATAAGGAGAACACTGACCATGAAAAAATTAGCAAAGAGATATGCTGCTTCTCTCGCTCTCGTTGAGAAGAGCAAGAAGTATTCCCTTCAGGAGGCTTGCGAGTTAGTCAAGAAGACTGCTACCGCCAAATGCGATGAATCTATCGATGTCTCCTTCCATCTCAACATCAATCCGAAACAGGCTGATCAACAGCTCAGAGGAACTATCGTTCTTCCTCATGGAAACGGAAAGACTGTCAAGGTCTTAGCCATCACTGATAAGGTCTCTGAGGCCACTGCCGCTGGTGCCGACTTTGTCGGTCAGCAGGATATGCTCGACAAGATCCAGAAAGAGAACTGGTTTGACTTCGATGTCATCGTCGCCACTCCGAACATGATGGGTCTCTTAGGAAGAATGGGTCGTGTCTTAGGTCCTAAGGGCTTAATGCCGAACCCTAAGAGCGGAACTGTCACTCCGGATATCGGCAACGCCATCAAAGAGATCAAGAACGGTAAGATCACTTACCGCAACGACAAAGATGGAAATGTCGCTGTCAACTTCGGAAAAGCTTCCTTCACTGCTGAGAAGCTCCTTGACAACCTCAAAGCTGTCATCGAGACCATCAACAAAGTGAAACCGGCTTCTGTCAAAGGTACTTACATCCTCTCTGCCACTATCTCTTCCACCTTTGGCCCTGCCATCAAGGTCAACCTCTAATCAATATTTATTATCTGAGTTGATCAATTATTCGATACGGGATGTTATTTACCGATTCGGGTGCCTCAATATACCTAAGACAGTAACTGCCGATAAATAAACGGCTCAATTTGTTACCGAGGTTTGAGTAACTACAACTAACGTCAAAAAGTATATTGTGAAATACACCAACCACATAAGGAGGTGAAAAGATGAATCAGCAAATCTTAGCTGAGAAGAAAGAGACCGTCAGTAAGATTAACGACACTCTTAAGAACGCTCATTCTACCATTGTCGTCTCTTATTCCGGACTCAGCGTCGCTGATGTCACCAAACTTCGCATCGACCTCAAAAAGGCGGGAGCGAGATTGACCGTTCACAAGAACACCCTCATGAAGAAAGCTGTCGATGAAGACGGCCTTCAGGAGCTCGATTCTTTATTGAAGGGTCCTAACGCTTTAGTTACTGCCCACGAGGAAGGCGCAGGCTTGAGTGTCCTCAAAGACTTCGCTGCTTCTCACAAGGAGTTCACCATCAAGGGTGGCATGATCGACGGAACGTTCTGCACTGCAGAAAGACTTGCACAGCTCGCTTCTGTCGGAAGCAAGGAAAACGCAATCGCGGTCTTCCTCTCTACCCTTCAGGCTCCGCTTACTCACTTCGCTCTTGTTCTCAAGGCGCTTGGTGAGTCTAAAGAAGCTGCATAATGGTTGCAGCAGATACGGGACGTCAATCATTACCATTTAATGGAGGAAAAGAAAATGGCTAAGTTAGTTAAAGAAGAAGTCATCGCCGGCTTAAAGGAAATGAACATGGTCGAGATCATGGATCTCGTCGCCGCGATTGAAGAAGAATTCGGCGTCAAGGCTGCTGCCGCTGTCGCCGCTGCTCCGGCTGCTGCCGCTGCTCAGGAAGGTCCGAGCGAAGTCACCGTCACCTTAAAGTCCTTCGGTACTGCCAAGGTCGGTGTCATCAAAGCTGTCCAGGCTATCACTGGTTTAGGACTTATGGATGCCAAGAAGCTCGTTGACAAGGCCCCTGTCGCCATCAAGGAAAAGGTTTCCCCTGCTGAAGGCGAAGAGATCAAGAAACAGCTTGAGGCTGCTGGCGCTGAAGTCGAAGTCAAGTAATCCGTTTATCACTTACGTATCCTAATGACCCACCCTGTCTTTATGATGGGGTGGGCTTAGTTGTCTATAAGGAACTTCATTCAGCACATTGAATTGAAGATTTTTCAGTCCTTTATCGACTTTTGTCCGTTGTGTGCACGGAAGAAAGACACGAGGTAATAATATGGAAAAATTAGATCTGAACAAATATAACAAAGACCCAGAGACCGGTCGTATTGATTTATCAAAAACATATTCCAATGTTCCCCTTCCGAATCTCTGCGATGTTCAGCTCAACTCTTTTAAGTGGTTTGAAGAAAAAGGAGTTGCAGAGGTCTTTCAAGATATTTTCCCTGTAGAGTCCAACAAGGATACCCGCGGACACCGTACTGATAGTTCTGATGATAATGCCGTGCTTAACTTTGTCTCCGCTGAATGGAGAGAGCGTAAGTACGACTTTTTCCAGTGCAAGACATCAGCTCTCACTTATTCTAGACCGCTGTTTGTCACGTTCCGCTTAAAGCATCCCGATGGATCTATCGATCAGGATTCCATTTTCATGGGTGATTTCCCCACCATCTCTGAATCTGGTACATTCATCATCAACGGCTCTGAGAAGTGTATCGCCTCTCAGCTTGTCCGTTCTCCGGGTTCTTATATCCACTGCACCAGAGATGAGATCATGCCGAAGAAGACTGACAATGGTTCCACCAAGGAATTCAATGTCGTCTACGGCTCGGATATCATCCCGGCCAGAGGTATCTGGCTTGAGTTCTTCACGGACACCCGTGATGTCATCTTTGTTCGTATCGACAAGCAGAAAAAAGTCCCTGCTGTCACTCTTTTAAGAGCTTTAGGTCTTGTCTCTGACGCTGATTCTTTAGCGGATGATTCTATCCCCAGCGGAAGAGAAGATGGAAGCAAGGAGACTTACACTGGAATTTTAGGCCTCTTCGGAGACAATGACTTCCTCAAATCTGCTCTCGAGAAGACCCCGAACAAAACCAAAGATGACAACGCGGCCAAGAGAAGAGAGAGTGCGGTCGGTGATATCTTCCGCAAGCTCCGTCCGGGTGAACTCTACACCTATGACTCTGCCTGTTCCACACTTCACACTCGCTTCTTTGATAAGGAGCACTATGATTTAGGAAAGGCGGGCCGTTTCAAGATTCAAGAGAAACTCGGCGTCTACAACAGACTTCCGGGTTTGGTTTTAGCTGAGGACCTCATCGATAGAAACGGTGAGATTCCCTCTGTCGACGGCGAGCTTTTGACCGCTGGTCACAAACTCACCATCAACGATGTCAAATATCTCCGCGAGCAGCGCTTCTTTGAAGGAAGATATGAGGAAGATGATCCTTATACCGTCCGTATCTCTGCGAACCTCGATCTTGTCTTCAACATGGATGACCTCATGGATGGCAAGATTCCGGAAAGAGAAGTCTTAGAGGAGAGCACTGTCACCTTAGTTAAGGTCTATTCTCCCAAAGATCCGGAGAAGATTGTCAATGTCATCGGTACCAACTTAGAGTCTAACTCTACACATGTCACGATCCCTGACATCTTAGCTGCCCTCTCTTACATGCTCAACTACACCGATGGTATCGGTGAAGAGGATGATACTGACCACTTGGCCAACAAGAGAGTCCGCTGTGTCGGCGAGCTCATCCAAGAGAAGTTCAGAGCTGGCTTAAGCAAGATGAAGAGAAACATCCACGACAAGATGTCCACCTCTGATCTTGCCACCATCTCCATCTCTTCTTTGATTAACCCTAAGTCGCTCACGAGCGCTGTGAATCAGTTCTTCAATTCGGATTCTCTCTCCCAGTTCATGGATCAGACAAACCCGCTTGCAGAGCTGACCAACAAGAGACGTCTCTCCGCTTTAGGTAGAGGTGGTCTCACCAGAGACCGCGCCTCTAGCGCTGTCCGTGATGTCCACCCGACTCACTACGGTAGAATCTGTCCGATTGAGACCCCTGAAGGTCAGAACATCGGTTTAATTTCGAACTTAGCCTGCTATGCGCAGATCGATCCTTACGGATTCATTCAGACTCCGTACCGTCCGGTTCACAACTGCATCATCGACAATGATCCTGACCATGTCTTATGGCTCACTGCCGATCAGGAAAAGAACCACATCATCGCCCAGGCTAACGTCAATGTCAACCCTGAGACAAATGAGATTTTAGATGAGACTGTCTATTCCCGTTCTAATGGCGAATATATCTCTGCTCACAGAGAAGATATCGACTTGATCGACGCTTCTCCGAAACAGATTGTCTCCATCGCCGCCGCTTGTATTCCGTTCTTGGAAAACGATGACGGAAAACGTGCGTTGATGGGTTCTAACATGCAGAGACAAGCGCTTCCGCTTCTCCGTCCGCATGCGCCTTATGTCGGGACAGGTTTAGAGCACAAGATCGCTCACGACTCTGGCGAAGCGCTCTTAGCGATGGAAGATTCCACCGTTGTCTACGCGGATGGCACCATGATCAAAGTCTTGACAGATGATGGTCAAGAGAAGGTTTATCCTCTCCGCAAATTCATCCGCTCCAACAAGAGAACTTGCATCAACCAGACTCCGAACGTCCGTCCTGGTGACCGTGTCAAAGCTGGCGATATCATCGCTAACGGCTCTTCCATGGAAGATGGTGAATTAGCCTTAGGACAAAATGTCCTCATC
>JALFLX010000068.1 GCA_022774485.1 Bacilli bacterium | reverse complement strand
CCGGTCAGCTTCTTGATGGAGAGAGCGGCACCGCCTCTAGAGTCACCATCTAACTTAGTCATGACAAGACCGGTGATGTTGATCTCTTTTGAAAAAGTCAAAGCGACATTGGTCGCATTTTGACCAGCGAGAGAGTCGACTGTCAAGAGAGTCTCATCACAGTGGACTTCTCTCTGAATATCTTTTAACTCTTGCATGAGTCTTTCATCGACTTCAAGACGACCGGCAGTATCGAGAATTAAGATCTGATATTTCTCTTCGACCGCTTTCTGATAAGCAGCGCGAGCGATCAAAGGAGGAAGGGTACCGCTGCGATCAGAATAGGTGTCGATGGCAGGCTCGATCTTAAGGCCCAAGTTGGTGAGCTGATCGATTGCAGCAGGGCGATAGATATCCAAAGCGCCTAAAAGAACTTTCTTTCTATTCTTTCTTTGGAAGAGGGAAGCAAGCTTTGCAGCAGAGGTGGTCTTACCAGTACCCTGAAGACCGACCATCATGATAACAGTGGGCTTTCCATCCAAACGGAACGGGATATCATTATCACCGCTTCCTAAAAGCTCTTCCATCTTATCGTGGACAATCTTAACGACCATGTTTCCAGGAGAGACTTTGGTCAAGACTTTCTGACCGACAGACTCTTCTCTGACCTCACGGATAAAGTCGTTAACAACAGTATAATTGACATCCGCTTCTAAGAGAGCTCTCTTCACTTCAGAGAGCATTTCCTCCATGTTTTTCTCTGTGAGTGTCGCCTGTCCTCTGATCTTCTTAAAGATACGAGACAGGCGGTCGCCTAACGCTTCAAACGCCATAGAACAATTCTCCTTTCATCTTCTGAAGAACCGCTTCTCTCTGAGAAGGATCCTCTGTCAACTCCAGCTGTTCCACCAGGGAAGAGAGGTGTTGATTTTTTTCTAAGAAATGAAGTTTTTTCTCTAACTTCATCAATTTTTGAACACCGTTTCTTAACGATTCATGTATCGCATTTCTACTGACTTTTTCATTTTCCGCAATCTCGGAGAGAGAATAGTCATCAAGATAGAATTGACGCATTCTTCTTTTAATACTCTCGGTGAGCACTTCTCCATAAAGGAGAAAGAGAAGAGAGATATATTCTTTCTTCTCCAGCGTGAGTTCCTCTTCTCTCATAAGATCACCCAGAAGAGAAGATCGAATAAGAGGAAGAAAATTGAGAGAATAAAGAACATCTTCCAGAACGTGATCGAGCGGTATTTCCCAGGTCCTCTCACCTGCATCGAGACAAAGATGAAAGAGATGAGAATCGTGGAGATGATATTGGCGAGATACGCATTTGGAATGATGAGTGTCACCACGAAGTCTACTGCCATATTGATCAAAAGAATGATCAAGATGCGCATCCAAAAGTCACCCATGCTACTCCTCCTCTCTTCCGACTAAAAGGCCATAGAGATACTGGTCTAAGTCGAATTCTTGCAAGTCATCCATCTTCTCCCCTAAGCCGATGAATTTGACCGGTAAAGCGAGACGATCGCGGATAGAGAGGATGATACCGCCTTTGCTCGTGCCATCCATCTTCGTGATGATAATGCCGGTGATATCGCAGCACTCTTTGAACACCATCGCCTGATCGATACCGTTTTGACCGGTGTTTGCATCGATGATAAGAAGCGATTCATGCGGCGCTTCCGGGATGAACTTACGGATAATGCTGACCATTTTTCTAAGCTCATCCATCAAACCTTTCTTGTTCTGAAGTCTTCCCGCTGTATCGACTAAGACAAGGTCATAGTTCTCAGCGATAGACTTCTTCATCGCATCATAGCAGACGGCAGCAGGATCACAGTTCGGCTTTGAGATAATATCGACACCGACCTTTTCTGCCCAGAACGTGAGCTGTTCCACCGCACCAGCACGGAAAGTGTCAGCAGCGACTAAGAGAACTTTCTTTCCGCGGTTTTTATATTTGTGAGCGAGCTTTGCTGCAGTGGTTGTCTTTCCGACACCATTGACACCGCATAAGAAAATGATAGTCGGAGTGTCTTTGGCGAATTTGATATCCGTATCGAAAGATCCACCCTTGTTCGCGTAAGAAACAAACATCTTATCAATGAGAAGCTCATTGAGCTTTTCAGGATCTTGAATTCCTTGCGCTTTGCTCTCTTTGACTGTCTCTTGGATGAGCTCCAAGGTCAAATTAACACCAACATCCGCTTCAATCAAGATGCGCTCCAATTCATCAAAATATTCTGCGTTGACAGTCTTGTTGCTCTTTGCTAGACGGTTGAGACGCTCAGTAAAACCGATGCGGGATTTATCTAATCCTGTGATGTATTTCTCGTGGCTAGACTCTTCTTTCACCGATTCTTTTTGAGGCTGTCCTTCTTGTTTTACCTCTGTCTTTGCCTGATTTTCCGGCTCTTTTTTCTTGCCGAATTTATTCTTTAAAAAGCTGATTAAACCCATATCAATTACCTACTTTCTTTCTGAGCGCATCTTTGGCGCTATTGACCTCAGCCTCCTTGGTGTTGTGCCCTGTTCCGACCCCTAACACATTCTTGCCGAGTCTTGCTTCCACAGTGTAGCTGACATCATCAGTCCCTACTCCAGAAGAAGAGACAACTACATATTGAACTGGACATCCGTGAAGATATTCCTGAAGTTTTCCTTTGCTGTCTCTTTGAGCGGAGACCTCCAAAGCGATGGGGAGAAGAGGAGTAAAAATATCGATGATGATTTTCTCAACAAAGATGAACCCTTGATCAAGATAGACTGCGCCTAAAAACGCTTCAAACACATCTTCATTGATGTGTCCGTGATGAGCCGTGTTGTTTCTCTCCCCTTGAGAATAACGGACCAAAGAAGCAAAACCGTAGACAGATTCAGAGAGACGCATCAGTGTCTTTCCATCCACTAGAGCTGCTCTTGCTTTGGAGAGAACACCGGAGTTATCTTTCGGGAAATGATCGAAGACAAGACGTCCGACTACCATATCTAAAATTGAGTCACCTAAAAATTCTAAGCGATCGTAACAAGGGCATTCCGGATGCTCATTGGTGTAAGAGCGATGTGTGAACGCCATCTCGTAAAGCTCAGGGTGTTGAGTCTGAATATGAAAGTCACTCAGGATAGCATCTAATCCCTCAATCATGATTGAACTCCTGCTGAATCTGATCGATGATATTTTTCTCAATCATCGTATCAGCAACAGAGATTGCATTGTAGAATGCGTATTCGTTGCTGTTGCCATGCGCTTTGACAACAACGCCATTGATACCTAATAAAATCGCGCCGCCGAAGCGTCTGTAATCCATGATGGTCTTCATCTCTTTGAAACCCTTTGAGGAGAAGAGATATCCGATCTTAGTGAGAAGATTTCTCTTGAAAGAAGCCTTGATCATCTCGTTCATCATCGATGCCATACCCTCAGAAGATTTGAGGAAAATATTGCCGGCATATCCAGGAGTGACCACAACATCGTGAGTTCCATCCAAGACATTTCTCGCTTCGACATTTCCTTTGAAGTTCAAAGAGGCATTTTCTTTCATGAGCTTATAAGCGCCGACTACTTCATCCGTGCCCTTGCCCTCTTCTGTGCCATTGGAAAGCACCCAAGTGCCCGGATCTTCCATTCCTAAAACACTCTTCGCATAAATTCTTCCCATGATCGCATACTGATACACCTCTTCAGCGGTGTTATAGTTGTTGGCACCGACATCTAAGATAACCGTACCTTTGCCTTTGACCTTAGTCGGGAAAGGAGAGCAAAGGCCTGCTCTCAACACACCTGGGATATTGCGGAGAAGAATTGTCGCACCGGTTAGAAAGCCGCCAGTCGATCCAGCGGAGACAACCGCATCTGCTTCCTTTGATTTCACCGCTGCTAACGCCTGATACATCGAAGAATCTTTCGAGCGCAAGAAATCTAACGGCTTGATCTCCATCGGGATGATAGATTCTGTTCCTCTCACTTCAATGCGATCGATTCCAGAAGTCGCCTCTTTCAAGATTTTCTCATCTCCAAAAAGGAGGAAAGAGACATCTTCATGGTCTTTAAGATAACTCTTGCAAGCGTCTAATAATACTAATGGTCCATTGTCAGAACCCATCATATCAATCGCGATTTTTTTCATACGCAAAACCTCTTAGTAGATAGAACCTAATCTATAAGTAATAATATATCAAAAAGAGAGGAAAGGAAAAAGATGAATATCTTTTTCACCAACCTCTCATAAAATCATCAAAAAGCATACGGAAACCTGAACTGTGATATCGCAAGAATACGACACAAGCTTCCTCAAGAGAGGAAAAGGTCTTTTTCCGCGTTAAGTGTTTTTAAATAGCGAGCGTTTTCTTCCTCTTCCGGATGAGAGAGAATCTCCTCTGCATCCTCCTTTGCACAGAGGAACATCTTCTGCTCAGTTGCAAAATTACAAACCCGGAATTCGCTCTTCCCAGATTGAGAAGAGCCACCGTAAGAACCACCGCCTCTCTGCTTCAGATCAAATTCCGAAATCTTAAAGCCGTCATTGGTGTTTGCAAGCACTTCTAATTTTTCTTTCGCTTCAACATCATCGCCATCATAGACAAGAAGACAGAGAGCAAATTCACCGCTTCTTCCGATTCTACCCCTGAGCTGATGAAGTGAAGAGAGTCCAAAGTAATTGGCATCATACACAATCAACAAAGCGGCCTTTGAAACATCGATACCGACTTCGATAACCGTAGTTGAGACAAGAATCATCTTCTCGCCAGAGACAAATCTCTCGATGATATGATCCTGTTCCTCTTTCTTGATTTTACCGTGGAGAAGCTGACAGTTTTCCTCTCCATAACGAGCTTTGATTTCTTCAAAAACTTCGGTTGCAGAAGAGCTCATCCTCGTTCCCTTCTCAATCTTCGGAGCTACGATAAAAATCTGTCTCTTCGCTGCTAACGCCTTGTCAATCGCTTTGTATATCACCGGATCTGAGGGTGTGACAACAGAAGTCTTAACATCTCTTTGCCCGTGTGGAAACTCGGTGAGAGAAGAGACTTCTAAATCCATGTTGATGATCTGAGAAAGCGTTCTTGGAATCGGAGTTGCAGACATCATCAGCAAGTCACAACCTTTTCCTTTTCGTACAAGCTGTTCTCTTTCTAAAACTCCGAATCTTTGCTGTTCATCAATGATTGATAATCCTAAATTAGAGTAGAGTACATCATCTGAAACCGCCGCCTTTGTCCCGATGAGAACATCGATCGTTCCATCCTGTAATCCAGCTAAAATCTCGCGTCTTTCTTTCGCTTTTCTATCGCCTCCTAAGAAAGCGATTTTCATGTTGAATGGAGTTAACACCTTCAGCGCATTTTGATAATGCTGCTTGCTGAGCTCAAAGGTAGGAGCCATCAAAACGCCTTGTCTTCCCTTCAAAAAATTCGCATATAACGCCGTGAAAGCGACGATGGTTTTCCCTGTTCCGACATCGCCTTGAAGAAGTCGATACATCGGGTAATCGCTCTCTAAATCTGTGACAATTTCACGGATAGAAGTGAGCTGATCCTTGGTCAATTTATAAGAGAGAGAACGCACAAAATCATTGATTTTTTGATGGCTGATTTCAACTTTTCCTCTCTTCTCTTTTCTCGCCTCTCTCTTTAATGAAGCTGCTCTCACACAATAAGAGAGAGCTTCTTCGTATTGAAAGACACGCAATCCCTCTTTTAAGTCTTTTTGATTGCGGGGTAAATGGACTTGTCGAAAGGCGTCAAATTCATTGAGCAGGCGATATTTTTCAATCAGCCTGGTAGGAAGTGGAGATACCACATGCTTTCCATAACTTGGCATCGAGAGAATCTTTTTGATGACATTTGTGAAATAAGAAGAAGAGACTGTTTTTGGTAAAGTGTATACTGGTCGAATTCCGGTCAATGCATAATAAGAATCCAAATCAAAAATCGATTGAACCATATACACCTTTCTTGCAAGCGAGTAGTACGCGACTAAAAGAAGATCCTTTCCAGCGCTCAGTTTAGAAAGATAGAACGATTGGTTATATAGCATGCAAGAAATCGAAATCCCAGTCATCGAGCGGAGCGTAAAACGGATAATAGAACGACCGCCAGGAGAAAAAGAGCGAAGTTTTTCCACTCTTCCTTTGACGACAATACGCTGAGAATCCGCTGGTTCATAAGGAATGATAGTCGGGGTTAAATCCTCGTATCGAGAAGGGAAATGACGGAGCAGGTCATTCTCATCAGAAGCGTTTAACGCTTGGTATAACTCTCGTTGGTTCATAGAAATAGTATATCATTTCTTCCCTTTTGTTCCCACGATAGAACAAAAACAAAACGGAGCTCATGAGAAAGGGTCATGAGCTCCAAAGTTGAGTAGACTGGTGCGGAAAGAAATACAAGGAGGCCGCACCTATTGCACTGGAAAGGAAAACCAGGACAACGCAGACAAATCAGATAGATTAGTCGATAGAGATATACTTTTCAGAATCAGACTTTTCCGCCGGTTTCTTGACAGTGATTGCGAGAACACCATTTTCCATCTGAGCAGAGATATCAGCTTTTGTCACAGCATCACCTGCATAAAAGCTTCTCTTGAACGTTCCAGAGATTCTTTCTTTGTGGATGAATTTACCATTGTGTCTATTGTCGTTCGTATTCAAACGAGCAGAGATGGTGAGATATCCTTTATCCAAAGAGATCTTCACATCCTTCTTGTCAACACCGGGAAGCTCAACTTCTAAGAAGTAAGCATCGGTAGATTCGGTGATATCGGTTCTCATCATATCACCAATCTCATCGTCGCGGAAGCAATCGTTGAAGAAGGAGAAGAACGGATTATAGTAGTTGACTCCACTTCTCTTCTGAACGGGCTGATTCTCTTTGCCTTCGATCTGAACATTTTCTTTCTTTTCATTTTCTTGATTCATAATACAATCCTCCTGTGATTTATTATTATTTAGCACTCTCATATCTCAAGTGCTAATTATATTATAGTCATAAATTTAGCAGTTTCAAGTGTTTATTGCTAATTTTTTTATTTTTCTTTATGCTCCAAAAAGCAATGAAAAAGGACTGCACTCATCTGTTTTAGATGAATTACAGTCCGATTTGATATTATTCGACAGAGACGAAGAAGGAATAGACAGGCTGTCCACCATCTTCGACATAGACTTCACAAGAATCAAACTTCTTGGTGATTCTCTCCTGAACTTCTTCTTTTTCCTTCTCAGTGACATCCTGACCGCAGAGAATAGTAATCAGAGAGGATTCCTCATCAACAAGAGCTTCAAGAAGATCGACAAGAGTGTTGATCTTATGCTTGTGGCAGCAGAGGATCTTCTTACGAGCGATACCCATGAACTTACCCTTTTCGACTTTCACATCATCGATGGTGGTATCCTTAATCGCATAAGTAATCTCACCGGATTTGACATTGGCGATATTCTCTTTCATGCTTTCGATGTTGCTTTCAACATCATCATCCGGATTGAAAAGCATGCAAGCGACAAGACCTTCAGGAATTGTCTTTGTCTCAATGACCGTAGCATCACACTCTTCTTTCATCAGCTCAGCTGCTTGTTTTGCAGCCATGACAATGTTTCCATTGTTCGGGAAGAGGAAGACATGCTCCGCATTGAGTTTCTTGATCGCTTCGACAAAGTCTGCAGTGGACGGGTTCATCGTCTGACCGCCAGAGACAATCAAGTCGACATTGTTTTCTAAGAACATCTGCTCAATGCCCTCACCGACCGCAACAGCGATCAAAGCATATTTTTTCTTCTCCTTCGGAGCTTCTTCTTTCACAGTGGCAGCGGCTTTCAAGGCGACATCAAACTTTTGTTCCTCCCCTTGAATTCCCTGCTTTTCTTTCTCTGCTTCAAAGTCATCCATGAGCTCTTCGTGCTGTTCAGACATATTGTCACACTTCATTGTCTTGAATTCACCGAACTGCTGGGCATAGGTGAAGATCAAGCCAGGTTTCATGGTGTGGATATGGACCTTAACTAAGTCATCAGAATGAATGAAGACAATCGAGTTTCCGTGAGCCTCTAAGACCGCTTTGAAACGCTTCTCGTTAAAAGCTTTCTTCTCACCGAGGTTGTTTTGATCCTGAAGTTTCAATAAGAACTGAGTGCAATAACCGAATTCCTCGTGATTGAACTTCGCTTGCACAGAGCCGTGGCCTTCGATGCTGTTTGGCTTTGCCGAAGAGTAGTTAACATTCTTCTCTGTAACAGTAGCCATCTCCTTTTCGACAATCTGGTTATGGAGTGCCTTTTTGAAACCTTCTAAGATCTTGCAAAGACCAGCACCGCCAGAATCGACAACACCGACCTCCTTTAAGACAGGGAGAAGATCAGGAGTATGGTTGAGAGATTTCATCGCCTCATCGTAGAGATAATCCATGCACTGATCGATCGGCATATCTTTCTCAACATGCTCATAAAGCGCGTTGGAGGCTTCACGGATAACGGTTAAGATTGTACCCTCAACCGGTCTCATAACCGCCTTATAAGCGACCTCTTTACCAGAGATAAAAGCTGAGGCTAATTCAAGAGCATCCACCTCATT
>JALFLX010000058.1 GCA_022774485.1 Bacilli bacterium | reverse complement strand
AAAGTTATATCTTTTTAATTAATGTGATACATGTATTTATAAAAGAGAGAGGCCTTAACCTCTCTCTGAGAATGGAATAAAGATCAGCTTCTCTTGAGCTCTTTGTCGAAGAGAGTTCTGGATTCCGGGCGAATCCTTTTGACAATCTTCGTTTCATACTTCAGGATGTTAACAAGGCCGATGTGTGCTGGATTCTTTTTAACATCCTTTTTCTTGGCAACCATCACTTCTGCAGAATCTAACTTCGAAAGATAGAGAACTAACTCTAGTGCGCAGAGGAATACTTCTTGATTATTCTCACCTTCTAAGATGACGACATGAGAGCCAGGGTAATCTTTGATGTGAAGAAAAATATTCTCTTTTTTTGCTAAGTTGAAGGTCAACTCTTCATTTTGTAAGCCGTTCATACCAAAACCGATTTTTCCACCGGCAAGGAGAAGAATGTGCGGATCGTAGCGATGTTTCTTAGAAACTTTGTAAACAGTGTTTCTTCCCTGTTTCTCTTTGATGTACCCTTCTTCTAATAATTCGCTCTTGAGTTCCATGAGATCTCTAGGGGTTCCGTATTGTACTTCGTTCTCTTTTTGTTTGAGATATTCGATTTCATTTTCGGTTTTGACGATGATTTCGTTAAGAATTTTGATGGCGCTTTTTGCTTTGGAGTATTTCTTGAAGTAGAAATTTGCATTTTTAATTGCGTCGAGTTTTGGATTGAGAGGAATGGTGTATCCATCTCTCTCTAAAATCTTGTCCCCTTTTTTTATCTCGCTTTGATAGAGGTAAATCATCTGACCATATTCGAGATAGGACATTCTTTCTTCAGCAGTCTTCAAGTCGTTATGTAGGTTGATTTTTTTCTTCTCAGCCACTTTTAGGCTATGCTGAATCAAGTGAAGAAGCTCCTTGATTTTATCAAGCTTTGCAATTTCTTTTTGATTGCTGACAAAGTGGTGATAGAGATCTTCTACCTTAACTTTTTTTGCATCCGGAAGCCCGAAATCAAAAGAGAGAATATCCTTTTTATTGACATAGATTTCTTTTGACTCGCTCATTTTTAGCAGCGTATCATTCAGATCGTGATGAAGTTCGTTGACATAGCTTTTGAGATAACGGAGAGTGGCGTTTGGAAGATAAGGGCGAGCCTCTTCGGGATCTTGAAGAGAGAGCGGAAGCTTCTCTTTGGGCTCTGGATAGTGATAAGTCGTGTTTCTCGCCAAGAAAATACCTTTTTCTAAATCGGTGTGCTCTTTGTACAACGAGACAATTTTTTCATAAGGATAAGCGATGATGTAGCAGTTTGGACGGTTTGGAAACAGCTCGAGGATAAAGTCGTAGGAGTCGTTAGTCTCTGTGATATCACTCTTATCGCTCTGGATATGAAGGGTGAGGATACGCTCTCCTTGAAATTTCTCAATTCCGGTAACTGTTCCGTTGGTCAACTTCTTGAGAGAGTTAAAAAAGGGAGAGGTTTCATTCACTTTATCAAAACGCTCTTTGGTGTAGCATACAAAGGGATTTGTCGGTTCTAGACAGAATACGAAAGATCCGTGTGTAATCACCTCGTTTTCTTTTTTTGAGTATGGAAAAGCGTAGGAGTTCTCTCCTAAATAGAACGGTTTCCCGAGTTTTGTTGAAATCATTTGAGATTTCAGCTCTTCGGTGATGATATTTAATGATAAATTATCTAACGCCATGGAAGTATGATACCACATTTCAACTTCTGATAACGTTGCTGTCTTTTTCTGAGAGAAAATGAAACTTGGATTGTTTCATCATTGAGGGAAGTCATATCCGTGTTTGTTAGAGTCATGACAATCTCAAGATGAGATGATACAATACCAAATATGACAAACCCATTTTCAAAAGATTTCTCAGCTGTCAAAAGGCTTAAAAACGGCGATCAACAAGCGTTTGAAGAGCTGTATGAAAAGTACTTCCGTCTAGTCAAGCATGTCATTTATCAAATCATCAACAACGATATGATCAGTGAGGACTTGACCCAGGAGACTTTTTTGAGAATGTATGAGTCAATCTCTTCTTTTGAAAACAACATCTCCTTCTCCGCCT
The DNA here is from genome assembly GCA_022774485.1 of Bacilli bacterium. GTDB lineage: Bacteria > Bacillota_I > Bacilli_A > RFN20 > CAG-288 > Enterosoma. The sequence continues at coordinate 978 of JALFLX010000058.1, read as the reverse complement.
GGCTTTGCACTATCGGAAGAAATCTCGCTTTGAACGAAAAGAAAAAGCGGCAGCGCGAGATGGAGTGGAAAGACTACGATAAAACTGATGAGACTTCCAATCCCCAAGAGGAAAGTCAAAAGAAAGAAGACCTTGAGAGAATCAAGTCGTTCTTGCCAGAAAAAGATTACGAGATTGTCATCTACCGCCTTTATCACAGGCTATCGTACCAGGAAATTTCGGAGATCACAGGAGAAAGCGTTCCTGCTCTTACCAATAGATATCACAGAGCCGTAAAGAAAATTAAAGAAAAAATAAAATGAAGAAGAATTGGAAAAAAGAACTCTTACATCAATACGAAGAGGAGATGCACTTTGAAAGTCATCTTCAGGAGGTGGAAAGCCACCTCGCTTTCATAAAGCCCAAAGAAAGCTTTTGGATGCAAAATCGCAAGTGGCTTATCCCGGCCTCTATCGCTTTTTGCGCGGTGATGATTTCACTTCCTCTAGGTCTTATCATAGGAACTAATTCTGTGAAAGGTGGTGATGCTCCGGATGCAGTTGGAAATGAAGTGATGGGGGACCAAAGTTATGGAGAGGCTGCTGGTACTAGCTTCGATAAAGATGCTCCCATGTCTATCTCGTTAGACTTCACGCATCAAGGAAGTGATGGAAATACATATCAGCTCACGTTTGAATATAGAAAAGATCTTTTCTCTTTATCTGTCACCTCGAATCCTAAGCTCAAGTATGATGCATTATTTGTTTATGATAGTAATATCGCTTGTGGGAGAGAGGAAAATCGATATCAGCTTCCTACTTCCTCCTCTCATTCCATCACTTATTTCTATCGGTTGGATGAAGTAGAGGTGTTTCAAGGCTCCTTTCCTCTCTAGAAAAGGGATATGTGGTGGAAAAACGATAAGTTTTTCTTGCAATCAGACCCGTTGCCGTGTAAAATACCTCTTGCCTAATTGGCTGCGTAGCTCAGTTGGTAGAG
>JALFLX010000031.1 GCA_022774485.1 Bacilli bacterium | reverse complement strand
GTCATTTTCTTTAAGACAGGAGAAAGCTCTACCATGATTTCTTTTCGATATTTAGTGAAAAGATATTGAAGAAGCTCTTCTTTATCTTGGAAGTTATTGTAGAAAGTATTCTTGGAAATCAAAGCTTTATCGGTGATATCTATCACCGATAATTCATCAAAATTTTTCTCTTGCAGGAGTTCTTCTAATGCGTTTCTGAGGTCACGCTTGGTTCTGACAACTCTCGCGTCCTCTTTCGCTATCGGTGTTGAGGTGTTCTGTTCCATGTTATAAACCTACTCTTTTTGTAACGATTGTACCATATTTGAAACTGTTGTGTTGATATTTGGTTATGGTACAATTATTATAACAATCATATCGTTTTTGGGCAAGTGTCCAAATAACTAAGAAAGGAGGCTTGTATGGAACACATCATTGAAATCGATCATCTCACTAAAGATTACGGACAAGGACGCGGTGTCTTCGATGTCTCCTTCTTTGTTGATAAAGGGGAAATCTTCGGGTTCTTAGGGCCTAATGGTGCCGGAAAGTCCACTACGATCCGTCACTTGATGGGTTTCTCTCATCCAGATTCTGGAAAGACATTGCTTAACGGCCACGAATCAAATAAGGAAAGAGATATCATCATGAAGAAAGTCGCTTATGTCCCTGGTGAAATCGCGCTGCCAAACAACTTGAAAGGTAAAGAAGTCATCCAGATACAAAAAGAACTGAAAGGTGTTTGCGATGACTCTTTCTTAACTTATTTAAAGGAATACTTCCAACTGGATGACAATCTCTACTGCAAAGAGATGTCCTTAGGAATGAAGAGAAAGATGGCGATTGTCTCCGCGTTTATGAGCGATCCTGATGTCATCATCTTAGATGAACCTTCCTCAGGACTTGATCCTGAGATGCAAGAGAGGTTTATCGCTCTTTTAAAAGAAGAGAAAAAGAGAGGAAAGACCATTCTTCTCTCTTCTCATATTTTTGAAGAGGTTGATGCCTGTTGTGACCGCATCGCAGTCATCAAAGACGGCAAAATTGTCTCTCTTTTCCACGCAGATGACTTAAAACACAACAAGATCAAACGATATGTGATCACCTATGAGACAGAAGAGAAGAGAGACAATGCGATCAAACGATTAGAAGAGAATGGATTCCACTCTGAAAAAGTAGAAAAAGAGAAGCTGATTGTCACAGTCCACGATGACCTCATCAACAAGTTCATCAGTTCTCTTGAGAAAAACTTCCTCGACTTTGAAGAGAAGAAAGAATCCTTGGAAGAGTATTTCATGTCGTTCTATAAAGAAGATCTCAAATATGGAGGAATCAGTCAATGAAACCATGTGTCATCCGCTGTGAACACCTTGTCAAAGACTACGGACACCTCCGTGGGAATTTTGATTTGAGTCTATCTCTTTTAGAAGGGGAATGCCTTGGAATCTCCGGAGAAAACGGCGCTGGCAAGACAACACTGCTCCGTCAGATTATGGGTTTTATCAAACCGGATTCCGGTTCGATTCAAATCTATCAGTACGATGCCTATACAGATGCTGCAAAGACAAAGCAGTATATCGGTTATATCCCGGGAGAAATCAACTTCCCGGATGTGAAATCCGGAACAGTCTTTCTCCATGAATACGGGACTTCCTTAGGAGCGGAGGAAGAAAACTATCAATATGCCGATCAGATTATCCAGAGGATGCAACTAGATATCAGAGCTTACCCCAAAAGAATGAGTAAAGGCATGAAGCAAAAGACTGCGATTGTCGCTGCTTTGATGCTTAAAGCTCCTATCCTCATTATGGATGAGCCCACAACCGGTCTGGATCCCTTGATGAGAGAAGAATTCCTCGAGCTTGTATTAGAACAGAAAAAAAGAGGAGCGAGCATCATCATGACCTCTAACACCATCGAAGAGTTAGAGCGTATCTGTGACAAAGTCGCTCTCTTAAGCCAAGGAAAGATTGTCGATGTTGTCTCCATGGAAGATATGAGAAACCGTTTCTTCCGGGATTATAAGATCGAATTTATCAAAGAAGAAGATTACCTGAGCTTCCTAAAAGGAAGAAACGATATCCAGCAAGTGAAACCCGAACTTCTTCAGGTGACTCTGAGAGTGGCAAAAGAAGAAGTGCCGATGCTGATGAGAAGGTTATCTCTCTATCAGGTAAAGTATCTCAGCGAGAAGAAATTCACGCTGAGCGACTATTTCACAGAGAAGAGAAGACAACAGAAAGGAGAATGAGATATGCTGACAAAAAAAGATCTGCTTCTCACTGGGATTGAGCTTCCCAAAGAGCAAGATGAAGTTCAAATGGCACTCCCTCCCTCCAAAGGAGTAACAAAAGAAAAGAAGAGAAAACATCATCTCTTTTCCCCTGCGATTTTCAAAGAGAGCTTAAAATCAAACAAACTCGCCCTCCTCATCTGTTCCTTAGGAAACGCCATAATTAATATCGCAATAATCTGCATTCTCTCCACCTTAAACATCAACGCCACCAAAGAGGCGATGTCCTCGATGTTCAAAAATGCAGATTATGAAAGCACCTTGAAGTTCTCCTCTGTCTCAATGTACACCTGTTATCAAGAAGGAGCAGAGAGCTATGAGCTGATCAACGGTTCTCTAGAAAAAGCAAGAGGAGAGACAGAACAGGCTCTTTCTATCATAGAAGATGAGACATTGACAAACTCCATCAGCTCCGCAAAGAAAGCATACGACCTCTTTTACACCCTCTCGACGGGAACGGAAGAAGAGAAAAACACCAAAGCCAAAGAGAGGGCCATGGTTCTAGTTAACACCCTGCTTGATAACAGCGACTACAGCGAACAAGAAAAACAAGTAGCAAAAAGTGTCATTTCCTACTACTTTGATGAATATGCAAACGATAAATCACAAAGCATCAAAGAAATCTTAATCAAAGTCTTACCTCTCACCATTGTAGATCAAGTCAAAGAAGAGATGACACTCAGTAAAGAACAAGAAGCAAGTGTCATCTCTACTTATCAAGATGCCTTTACAAAAGTATACGTCGAAGAAAGAAACCTCGGAGAAGTCAGCGTGGAAACCTCCTTCTCGCTTGCGAAAGTCTTAGCTTCAAATGAAGAAGCAGAGCTCCTCTCCCCTTTCCTCACTTCCTTAGAAAACACCTATACGAAGGATAAAACCGCCTATCTTAACGATCCTACCATTCAGCACAATGTCATCATTCAAGAATTAGAAACTCTTGTCATTGAGACCATGGAAGACATCGCTTATTATCAGTACCTCCCGACCTTTGTCGTCAATGTCAAAACCTCAGACAGAGGCTATCCAATCCACTACGTCAAAACTGGTTCCTACACCGAAAGCGGACAAGAGATCATGAAGGAAGAAGAAATTCTCACCTATCAGCCAGACCTCTATCTCGCTGTCAAAGGAGACATGGGAACAAACGCCACCCTCCTTGAAAAAATGCACAAAGATATCATCACAGGAGTCTCTTACAGCGAAGAAGAAATCCAAACAGCAAAAGCAGAAGCCAAAGAAGCGATTCAGACCCTAAAAGATCATCTTCACACCTTCTTAGTCGACTTCTCAACCCGCGATGAAGAAGGGAAAAACAGCCTCTTTACAGGAACCGTTGTCAATGAAGTAGGAGTTCAACAATACCTCACCAAAAACATACAAGAGATGGCAAAAGTTGAACTTGTCAACGATTACAACGAAAAACACGAAGACAAAATCACCTCAATCGAAGAAATCACCAAAGAAAACAACGATTACAGCGGAGAAGAGATGATGAACCTTGTCGAAAACTATGTCGCAAGCGGCATCACTTCTTTTAAAACCTATCAAATCCAATGTGAAAGAAAAGGTTATTCAAAAGAAGATGTCTTGTTAGTATCCTTAGTCAAAGCGAGCCAAGGTGTCATCGATAGCCTCCCGAACAAAACCGGAGAAACCCTAAGCGAACTTGGCTCCATGAACATGTACGGATTCCTCATCGGCATCATCGGCTTCGCTCTCGCATGTCTTTTAGTCCCGATGGTATACACCATCCTCTTAGCCAACAACCTCGTCGCCAACAAAGTCGAGACAGGCTCCTTAGCCTTCACTCTCTCCACCCCGATCCGCAGAGGAACCTACATCTTCACCGAAGCGATGTACCTTCTCTTCACCCAAGTTGTCATGAGCCTCTCTCTGTTGATCTTCTCTTGTCTTGCCCAGATAATCGGAGTCGCTTTAGGAGGAACAGATCTCATCGTATCCTTACCTTTACAAGACATCATGCTCTACTCCTTTGGAAACTTCATGGTGATGCTTGCAATCTCCGGAATCTGCTTCCTCTCCTCCTGCTTCTTCAATAAATCAAACTTAGCCATTGCAATCGGCGGTGGAATCTCCATCTTCTTCTTCATCTGCTCCATCTTAGGACTCTTCGGATGTCAGGCAATGCCGGGAACCATCCGTATCGAACAGATGAACATCTTCAACAACATCACCATCCTCTCCCTCTTTGATCCCTTAGCAGTCATGAACAAAGACTACACCACCTTCTTTGTAAAACTCATCGGCTTACTAGTGATTGCAGGTGGAACCTACACTCTAGGTGCAATCCGCTTCAACAAAAAAGATCTACCTCTCTAATCAGCAATACATAAAATAAGAGGCCAGCATGTCAGATTCTTGACAAACTGGTCTCTTTTCATTAAAGAAAAATCAACGAAAGAAAAGCCTTCCTCTAACGAAGATGGTTATTTTATGAAGGGGAACTTGTTTGAAAATTCGTTTTACACTCGCGTTTTTCTTCTCATGATTAAGCAACATACAACTTTTAAATAAATCTAAAGTGGTCAAGTTGCGAAAACCGCATGATTTCAAAAAAATAAAATTATATGTTTTTGAAAATTTTACATAATTTTCACGTTGAAGAGAATGGAAACTAAACATGAAATTTCATTGTTACAACTCTATCTTTTTGTCTTTTTACTACCCCTGCTCTTTCTTACAAAAAGAAGATGACTTAGAATACATGAAACGGAGGTGAACCATGTCTTTATCCTATGAAGAGCTTGTTTCCTTAAAAGATGAATTCCAGAAGAAACACCTTTTCTCTCCAGAGATCGGCATTGTCTTAGGTTCTGGATTAGATTCGATTGTCGATCAGATTGAGATAGAAGAGATTATTCCGTATCAAGAGATTCCCGGGATGCCTGTCTCGACAAACAAGATGCATAAGGGTCAGTTTGTCTTAGGAACCTTAGATGGTGTAAAAGTGATGGTGATGCAAGGTAGGCTTCATCTCTATGAGGGATATGAAGCGAAAGAAGTCGTGACCCCTCATATCTTGATGAAACTGTTAGGAGTGAAAGGGGTGGTTTTAACAAACGCCTGTGGCGCTGTGAATCTCTCCTATCATCCAGGAGAATTCATGCTGATTGAGGATCATATCTGTTTTGAGGTGGAATCCCCGTTAAAGGGTCCAAACATGGACAAGCTTACCACTCGTTTCCCGGATATGTCTGATATCTACTCCAAAGAGATCACAAATTGTATTGAAAAAGAAGCAAAGAAAGAGAGTATACCTGTTCATAAAGGCGTCTTCATGCAGTTTGTCGGCCCTCAGTTTGAGACCAAAGCAGAGATCAAAATGGCAAGGACTCTCGGGGCAGATGCTGTCGGAATGTCAACTGCGATTGAAGCTTTGATGTTAAGCGCAATGGGTGTTAAGACAGTCGCTCTTTCTGTCTTGACCAATATGGCTTGTGGAATCTTAGAAGAAAAACTTTCCGACGAGGATGTCATCCGCATCTCAAAACAGAGTAAAGAACCATTTGAAAAACTCTTAAGGATCGCATTAAAGGAATTAAAACAGCATTGCTAAGAAATAAAAGGGAAGCCATTTGATATGTACCTTTCTAGTTAGACAATAGGGAGGTACATATCAATTTGGAGCTTCCTTTTTCTATCTGTTAGATATCGTATTTCGTCATGATCTCATGCGGTGTTTTCTTTAACAGCGAGTGGAGTGCAAAATAGACAACAAGCATGAGCATCAACAGTGTCACAATCGGTCCCAGGACTCGGAAGAGAACAACAATCAGAGCAGGTGTGACAGAGCTATCGATTGATGTAACAATTGTGGAAAAGAGGAACGGAACGAGGAAGAACAAATAATTCTTCAGCATCTTGAAGAAGTAGTGACGATAGAACACTCCCTCTTTCACACCTAAGCAGCGGTAGATACCGATGAAGCGGATATCGCTGACCATAGAGGCGCGGTAGAGGATGATATATAGTAAGGCGAAGAACAAGAAGACAAAGATGATCGCAACCCAGATGAGAACTTGAATCTTCTGTTCATCCTCACTGTGCATCATGTCTTCTGAGGTCATATACGAGATCGCTCTATTTTCTAAATATTGCTTTGATTCGTTAGGATCTAACGTGTAAGTTAGAACATAAACTTTCTCATCATTGTAGTTGTTGTTGCTGAGATAAAAGAGAGACCAATAGGTGTATAGCTCTGTCATCTGAGAGATCACTTTCTCATCAGTAAACATAAAGAGAGGACCATTTTCTCCGTCTTTATCTTCAAAGATAGTGTCGATCACTGCTTCTTTTCCATCGAAGAGAGATAAGAACTGAATTTCGTTTTCATCAATGATATAGCCTTTGTCTTTCAAGAGCTGATAGAACTTGCTGTTGAGAGCAAAGCGAAGCGTTGTGTTCTTTTTCTTCTCTTGTTTCAACGTTTTAACACTCTTGACTTTAGAAGAATCTAAGATCTTTGGGGTAAGAGAGTAATAGTGACCCATAGAGAAAGAAGAAGAAGAGAAGCTTATCAGGTCTTTTAACAGCGCAACGAGGGTGTTAACATCATCATAGATAACAACATCTTCACTGAAAAAATCCTCGGACTCAAAGGTGACATCCATATTTTCCATCTTTGGAAAATCAAGATGACTCAAGAGATTATCTTTTATAGAAGAACTCGAACCGTAGAGAGCATAGTCCTCCTTGGCGATTTTTTCTCGTAAGCTCGGGGTGAAGTAGAAGTTTCCGGAGAACATGACAGAATACCCGATATCGCTCGCTTGGAGATATTCTGCATTGACAAGATATTCTAGTGTCTTCTCTCTTTTTCCGTAGCGGTAATAATACATCTTCTCGACTTCTTTTTGTGTGTAGCCACCGAAGATGATCTGAGGAGCTTCATGATGACTGAATCCGACAATTTTGTAAGCTGCTTCATTTCCATCTGGATCGACATATCGGAAATAAGTTCCAAGCACATCTTTCGCTTCTTGGTAAAAGCTGTTTTGAGAGAAGTATGCGAGGGTAGTATAGTCGATTACAATTTCTCCTTTTTTCAAATCGGAGGAGTTCTTATATCCTAAGAGCTCATCACGATAGGAGAGAGCACCTCTGAGATTACAATCGAAGTTATCTCTTGAAGCGTATTGATCGGTGGTTCCAGGATAGAGCCTTGCAAAGTCAAAGCGCTGATGCTCAATTTGAGTGTAGGTAGAATACGGAAGCAAGTGGGATTCTTCATCAAAATAAGGGAGAGATTGAATGACGTAATTTGAATTTTGCTCCACTTCAACATAATATTCATATCCGTAGTCGTGAACATTACTATCGGTGCGATAGGTATTATAGTAAGTAGCAAGAATATTAGAAGCAATAAGAAGAATGGAAGATAAGACTACACTGATGACACGGATAAGAACTCGCTTGTCTTTCTTCTTTCTTTTTTTCTCAAAGAAGAGACCTTTGGTGACTGTTTTTCCTTTAAAAGAGTCATCGAAGTGACGGTTATCAAATTCGCCTTCCTTCTCTTCCTCTTCTTTCACAACTTCTTTTGAGGCTTTGGTGAAATCAGATTCTAAAATTGTGATGTTGTTTGGAACATAAAGGAAGGTCTTCCCATCTTTTTGAAGAATTTTGATTCCAGTATGCTGGTACTGATACTGATCTTTGTAGAGATCAATTCCGATGGTGTCGACAGAAGAGTGAACTTCAGAAAGAGGGGTTTCCTGAATGTTGTTAACTGGATTTTTTGGATTGTTGAGCTTCTCTTCTTTGATGATAGAACCATCTGCGATCCTGTAGATATAATCTGCGTATTCTCTAGCCAAACTCTCGTTATGAGAGACAATGACCACGAGCATGTTGGAAGAGATTTTCTTCAAGATGCGCATGATCTGCTGAGAGTTTTTCGAATCTAAGTTACCAGTCGGTTCATCGGCTAAGATGATCTTCGGATTGATGGCTAAGCTTCTCGCAATCGCGATTCTCTGTTTTTGACCTAAAGAGAGCTGAGAGCAAAGTCTCTTCTTAAAGAGAGACATCGAGACAGCAAAGAGCGCTTGATTGGTTCTCTTTTTAACCTCCGCCTCTTCGGTGATACCGACAATCTGCAATCCTTGACGGATGTTGTCGACAACAGAGAGATCATCATTGAGATAGAAGTCCTGGAAGATATAGCCGATGTTGAGGCGTCTGTACTCATCGAATTTATTGATAGAATCTCCGTGAGCTCTTTCTGTTCCATAATCGATAGATCCTTCATAGGAATCTAAGCCGCCTAAGGCGTTTAAGAGCGTGCTCTTTCCGCTTCCGCTCTCGCCTAAAAGAATGACAATACCATTGTCGGGAAGTGTTAACGTGACTCCTTTTAACGCCTCGACTTTATTTCCTTTTGAACGGAAGGTTTTCTTGATATTATTCAGAGTAATCATATCTATTTTCCTCCCGCATCTTTCAACATCTGAGACATTGTCTTCTTCTTATTGCGCCTGTCGATAAAAGCGACAAAGAGATAGCCAGAGACAAAGAGAAGCGCAAACATACAAAGCAAGACAAGAAGCGCTGTCGGGAAAAGAGAAGAGAATTTTGAAGCGACAACAGATAAACAGATAATCGCGCTCAGTGTGAATGTCATAAGAACAGGCACAATGATGATGATTCTCTTCATCTGATTAAGAGATTTCTTAGAGAAACCTAATGTCATCAAGACCGCGAAGTCTGGGTTGTATTTATCAAACATAATCGAGAGGACTGGAGTTGTAAACAAAGCTAAAAGAATGATGACAAGAACGCTTAGGATTATCATAGCAATCGGAAGAATCATCGCCATGATGTAAAGCATCGTTATGTAATTAGCTGCAGCAGCATTTATGACACTGGCAGAGAGAAGAATCGGATGATATTTTTCTACATCTTTACTCGCTGCTGTTTTGGCCTTATCCTCTGAGCTGAAGTAGGCGACAGAGAAAGATTGAAACTGACGGTCAAATAGGGTTGAGAACAAGTTTTCATACGTCGTGTTGAGATAACAATTTCCAAGTCCAGCAGTGTTAAAGTCGACAAAGACACTATCGACATTCACAACGCCAAGCTTTGTCAAGAATTCACTCAAGGTATAAGTAACTCCATATGCGGTGAGAGAAATCTGATCTTTCTTAGTCCGGTAATAAGATGAGAGATAGAACGGAATCGCTTGATTAGATCTTTCATATCCTTCGAGAAAAGGAAGCTGTTTGCTTGGGGTTCCTGTTTTCTCATCGAAAGAAAGCTCCACCATTTTTGAAATGCTCGATTTTCTAAAGGAACGGTTGTGCAAAGAATATTCATATTCAGAAAGAAGCCCTTGTTTCTTCTCATCTTGGAGTGTTTCTTGATAGAACTGATCCACCTTAGGAGCGATCATGTCTCTCGCTTTTTCATTGAGATAAATCCAGCGGTCTGAGAATGAAGTCGATGATCCGAAGATAATTCCTTTAAAAGTAAGCTTGTTAAATTCTTGATTAAGACAGTTCTGATAGACGTCAGGACTGAATTCATAATAGTCATCTTGAATCAAGAAATAAAGCTCATCCGTATTTCCAACTTTCTGTTTGAAGCCATATCTTCTGACTTCTTCTTCAACCATGGCTTTGGTCATCCACTTACTGTTGTAGCAGAGATAAAATCCAGCTTCTTCACTCTCTTCACCAGCAAGATATTCCGCCTTATCCATCTTGGTAAGACGGATAGGAAGAGTATTCTCAACAGAAGGAAAATATGTGTCTTTCAGTGTGCAAACGAGCATACTGAAGTCACCTTTTTTATCGTAATAATCCGCATTTTGGACCGCCTCTGGAAGTCCCTCACCTAAATTGGTATATAAGACTGCATTTGGATCCTTTTGAGAAAAGAGACTAGAATTGACATTTTTCTCTACGTTGAGTCTTTCCACTTGAGCATCGACAATCGAATTTGCGACAGCCATACCCATCAACGAACAGCCGATCGAGAAGAAAATCAAAGACAGACACATCAAAATCAGCTTTTTCGGAGAGGAGGAAAGCAAGCGGAGCGATGCTTTCTTCACACCGCGAGGTTTCAAATCCTCTTGTTTTGTGAGGACACTGTTGTCTTTCGCTCTGAGATTGATATCTTCAATCACCTTGCCATCCTTTAGAATGACATGGCGGGTACAAAAAGGTTCCACCGATTGATAATCGTGAGTGACATAGAGAATCAAATGATTTTTCTTCAAGGAGTTGACAAGGTGGATGATCTCGGTAGAAGTCTGAGAGTCTAAGTTTCCAGTTGGCTCATCAAACGCGATGATTGGAGAATCTAAGGCTAATGCTCTTGCGATGACAACTCTCTGTCTCTCACCGCCAGAGAGTGAGACAACTTTGTTGTTCTTTCTGTGACTGAGTTTGCAGTCATCCAGCGCTTTTTTTGCTCTTCTCTTGCACTCTGCTTCCTCATAGCCTTTGTTTCTCAAGGCGATGAGGATGTTTTGATAGGCAGTCAAAGATTGAATCAAGTTGTAGTCCTGAAAGACAAAAGAAATATAGTTCTTTCTCAGCTCGAGAATCTCTTTCTGATTCATCTCAGAAGAGTCTTTTCCTTCAAAAAGCATCGTTCCAGAGTCATAGTCATCCATCAGTGTCATCACGTTGAGTAAAGTCGTCTTACCAGAGCCTGATTCACCAGTAATCGCGACAAATTCACCGGCATCAAACTTTAAAGAGACATCATCTAAGCCCTTGGATGATGTGACGCCATCGGAGTAAAACTTCGAGATATGGTTCAGTTCTAATAACGCCATCGTGTCCCTCCTGTTCTTAAACAAACTGATTATACATGGACATATATATAAAGAGAATTGAAAAGGAGAAGCTAACTCCTTAAAAAAGTGAGTGCAGCTTCTCCGAACAGCTCTCCCAATCGAATCTCATCTAAAGCATCGTAGTGACCTAAATCCGGATCTCCGTACGGTTCATTCAATGTCGTTAACCCATTCTCAATTGTCGGAAAATACAAGTTGAGATCACTCTCTTTTGAAAAGGCAACCTTCGCCTCATTGATTTCCGGATAAGAAGGGAGACAATACGGGCTATCTGAGATTCCCGCATCGATGAAATAAATTCCCTCTTCGCTCTGATACGCTTTGAAATCCTCTCTGAGATAAGAGACAAACTTCCTCGTGTTATCTAAATACTTCGATGCTTTAAACTCTGTCGTATCACTCTCCCCTTGCATCCACAAGACACCATCAAGAGTGATTTCATAACCTTTACTTTCGAGATAAGAGAGATAAGTCTTCGCATACTGCTCCATAGCAGTATAAATGTCACCTCTATTTCCTTTTCTTAGCCAGTTATAATTGAGAGAATAACCTGACATCGTGTATTTCAAAACAAAAATTGGTTCTTGAATTCCCGCTTGTACTAGCTTATCGGCAAAGCCGACCTCCGGGCCAAAACACCCCTCATATGCACAAGTTAAATCCACCTTTTGAAAACAACCCTCAGAGCTTGTGGCGTGATCATCGATACAAAAGTCGATCATGACAGAATCATATCCGTTTTGATAGCGGAGAAAATTCTCTCCCTTTGCTGTTTTTTCAAGGTATTCCACATAAGAACAGCCAGAAGCGTTGCTTTGGCCTAACAGAAGAAAAACACTTGCTTTTCTTCCCTCTCCAAAAGGAAGACAGTCAACGACAGTGTATTCTCGATTCATATTGAGAGAATACTTTCCCTCCTCTGGATTCTCTTTTTACGAAGAACAAGAGGAGAGAAAGAGAAATATAGAAAGGAGCCAAAGACTCTGTTTTTTCATTTTACAAACACTTTTCTATTGATGAAAAAATACTTTCTTCTCTTGTTAAGATGATAGTGTCGAATCAATTCTTTTATCTCTTTTACAATTTGAGGGAGATAAAGAACTGCCAAATACCCCAAGATGATCGGCATGAAGAGAAGCCCATAGAGATACGGGATCGGGCAGAGGTTATAGAAAAATTCCATCAGCGAGTTAATCGGCGCTAAGGTGTACATATAATTAACTGTAACAAGTTCCCCTTTCCAATCCACAATCTCATTGACAAGCGTGTAATGATTGATGACAAGGTTCATCAAATGAGCGAATGAATAGCAGATAAATGTGATCATCAGCGTTGAGAAAATACAGCGCGGATTCTTTTTAAACATCTTCAATTTCAACATGATAAGCGGGATACCGATATCAAAGACATGCGTGAAATAGTAGCATAAGACCACCGGATCTGTGATTTCAGCTGAGGCGACTGCTCCATTAAACACCAGAGCGAAGCAAGAACCAAAACACCACAACAGGGCTAAATTTCCAAGCATCTCACTCTTTGTGAGCACCAAAATCGGCATCATAAGAGCAAACATCGTACAGAGATGAAGAGGAAGATATTCTAACGGAGAGTTCCACTTCACAAGATTCCAGATGATATCAAACAGACCAAAGCCAGTCAGCAGAAGAAGAACGACCATCTGAAAAGTTCTTCCTCTTCTCTTCAAGACAAAATAAATCGCCACGTTAATCAAAACGGCGAGAATCAAACTCAATATATGAACAACACTGAACGTACCCCATACCATAACTAAGACACCTCTTTTCTATTTGCTTGATCTCTCAAGCATCATCAATTTAACGAGAGAGAAAGAAATATCTCTCATCGGTTCATTTTTATCTATTTGCAAAAAAAGAAGGAAAGCCTATCTTTTTTGCTCAAAAAGTGTAGTACCAGCCATAAAAAGAGACAAGATGAAAGGAAAGCATTTGTAATAATAGCGGTTACAAAAGATACAATACTATACATGTGTTTAAAAAGAAAGATGTTTTATCGAAAACGAGCAAACTCTTTCTTTCAGAAGAAACGAGGCAACATAGAGAAATCATTTTCAATCAGAAAAAGAAATGACAGGACTTCTCCATCCATTACAAGCAATCCAAGAATTGAAAAAGTTCATCAAAAAACCTCATCCCTGAGCAGTCAACTCTTGGATGAGGTTTCTTTAAAGGCTACTTGTTGGAGTGCTTATTTCTTACTTTCTCTCTTTTAGTTCTTTATCGAACTTTGCAAGACCTAAGCCAGAATCACAGAGAAGCTCGTATCTATCGATAAGCTCTTTGCTGTGTTTTTCCTCTTCAAACTGTTCATCAATGAACCAATCTAAGAAACGGGTAACCATGTGATCATGTTCTTTTAAAGCCTCTTCATAGATGTTCATGATTAAACTGGTGACAAGCTTCTCATGTTTCAATTGGAAGAGAAGAGGAGCCTTTAAATCATCGAACTTCTCCACGGGGGCATCGATAGGTTTGAGACGGAAAGGAACATCGCTATCGTGTAAGAATTCCATGAACTTCTCCGCGTGCTCAATCTCTTCCTGAGCCTGATGCTCAAACCAAGAGTGAAGTCCATCAAAGCCTTTGGCGCGATAGAACTCAGCGATATCTAAATAAAGATATGCGCTCCAGAGCTCTTTGTTGACCTGATCTTCTAATAATTCTTGTAATCTTTTTTCCATAATTTTGTTTCTCCTTTTGATAACGTCACCTATATTTTAACTTCCAAAAAGCAAAAAGAAAAGCGATATGCTTAACGCTTCACTCAATAAGATTCTCGATAAATCTTAATTATCTCCTCTTCACTCAATGTCTTGTATCCAGTGGTCATCACCACAGTGCCTTTGACAAGATCAGGAATCATCTCAAGAGTCATTCCCAAGTCTCTTGCCCTTAAGACAAGTCCGAGTTCTCTCATCCAAGTTTCCATCTCCTGAAGTCCTTTCTTTGCAATCTCAAGATCGCTGAGGCCATCCGGGGATACTCCAAAGACATTTTCAGCAAAACGAACGAATTTCTTTAATCCAAAATTCAGAATATATCGATAATAAGGAAGAGAGACACAAGCGAGTGTCATTCCATGAGTCGCATTCGTGAGAGCTCCGATAGACTGACCCAAAGAATGAACCATCCAGTCCTCACTCTTGCCTTTTGCAATCAAAGTATTCAACGCCCAAGTCGCTGTCCACATGATGTTACTTCTCGCCTCATAATCAAGCGGGTTCTTGTTCGCAATTCTTGAAGAGACCAATAAAGATCTCATCAAACCCTCTGCGAGATAATCGCTGGTATTGTCATCCTCTCCAGAGAAATACTGTTCGCAGATATGGCTGAAAATATCGAAGATACCGGCGACCATCTGATAATGTGGGAGCGAATAAGTGAACGTAGGATCCAAGAACGCAAAACGAGGGAAAACATCAGGATTCGAAAACGCGTGTCCGAGCTTCAGCTTCTCTTTAGTGTTCGTGATAACAGAACCCGTGTTCATCTCAGAACCAGTTCCAACCATCGTCAAAACCGCACCGAGCTTCACCACTTCACAAGTAGGATCTTTTAACTCGACAAAGTAATCCTTCCAAGGATTACCATCATAGTGAATCGATATCGCAATCGCTTTGGCATAGTCGATGACAGAGCCACCGCCAACAGCAAGGATAAAATCCACTTTTTGTCTTCTTGCGATTGATAACCCCTCTTCGACTTTTTCATATGTCGGATTTGGCATCACCCCAGAAATCTCGATAACTTCCTTCTCAAAATCATGCAAAATACCGATGATTTTATCGTAGATACCATTTTTCTTGATAGAACCACCACCATAGATGAGAAGAATTGTCTTACCAACCTTCCTTAACTCCTCTGGTAAAGAATCTAATACCCCTTCTCCAAAATACAGCTTAGTCGGATTCTCATAAGTGAATTTTCCTAGCATAAACCACCTCCAAAAAAATTATAAACCATGCGGACGAGAAAACCCACGTTTTCAACCGTGCGGATGGTTTATAAACTCAGTCGTTTTTAAACATTGCAAATCCTACTTTGTTTCTTTAAGAGAAACAAGGATCTTTCTATTTCTTGTTTTTCGATTTTGTCTTCTTTTTTAAGATTCTCTTCTATCCTTTGACAAAAACAGTCTTGAAACAGCAGTTTCTTTTCCTCTTTTTCCTCTCTCCAATAGGAAGAAAAGACAAAAAATGAGAGACTATGATACAAAGATAACTCTACGATGATGTAATAAAGTTAATATTGCAATGAAATTTGCTATACAATGCAAATTCTTTTTTGCTAAGATAGTCACGAAAGGAAATGAAATGTATGAAAACATTCCTAAATGAGGATTTCCTGCTCCAAAGTGATACCGCAAAAGAGCTCTACCACCAGCACGCAGAAAATATGCCGATCTATGACTACCACTGCCACCTTTCTCCAAAAGACATCTATGAGGATCGTATCTTTGAATCAATCACCGATCTTTGGCTTGTCGATGGAAAAGCAGGCGACCACTATAAGTGGAGGGCGCTCCGCGGAAACGGAGTCGATGAGAAATTCATCACCGGAGATGCGTCTAAAAGAGAAAAATTCAGAGAGTGGGCAAAGACCATTCCTTATACCCTCGGAAATCCCTTGTATCATTGGACTCATTTAGAGATGAAAAGATATTTCGGAATCGATGAGACATTATCTGGCGATAACGCTGATCGAATCTATGATTTGATGAACGAGAAGCTGAAGACACTCAGCGCGAGAAAAATCATTGAAAGCAGTCATGTCGATACCCTCTGCACCACCGATGACCCGATTGATGATCTTAGATATCACAAGCTCATGAGAGAGGATAAGACCATGAAGTTCAAGGTCTATCCTGCCTTCCGTCCGGATAAAGTTGTCAATATTCACCTTTCTTCCTTCACGGATTACATCGCTTCTCTTGAAAAAGTCCTCAACCATCCTGTCAAAGACTTAACAGAGCTTCTCGATGGACTAAAAGAAAGAATCGAATACTTCCAAAATAATGGTTGCAGAATCGCAGATCACGGACTCGATGATGAAGTCCCTTATGAAGAGACAACCTTTGAAGAAGTGGATCAAATCTTCCAGAAAGCCTTAAGAAAAGAAACACTCACTCACCAAGAAGAAAGAGCATATCGAAGTTATCTTCTCACCTTCTTCGGAAAAGAATACGCCAAGAGAGGTTGGGTTCTCCAATATCACATCAAAGCGATGAGAAACAACAACAGCATTGCGATGAGAAATCTCGGTCCTGACACCGGCTACGATTCCATGTCAGACTTACCGATCGCACATTCTCTCTCAAAACTTCTCGACAGCATGGAGAGAGAAAAACTCTTACCGAAGACAATTCTCTACTCTTTAGATCCTGGAGATTATGAGATTCTCACCACCTTAGCCTACTGCTTCCAAGGCGGAAGACCCGGAAAAATTCAGTTAGGAAGTGGATGGTGGTTCTTAGATCAGAAAGATGGCATGCAAAAACAACTCACCACACTTTCCAACCTTGGATTGCTCTCTAGATTTGTCGGCATGTTAACCGACTCTAGAAGCTTGCTTAGCTACACCAGACATGAATATTTCAGAAGAGTCCTCTGCAACTATATCGGAGGCCTAGTCGAAAACGGAGAATATCCAAACGACATGAAATTCTTAGGAAAAGTTGTTGAAGACATCTGCTTCAACAACGCCAAATCATATTTCGATGAAAATCGATAAAAAAGGAGATTCCATACCATGGATGCGTTAAAAATCATTGAACAAGTCAGATTAGTCCCTGTTGTCATCTTAAACAAAGTCGAAGATACCATCCCCACCTTAAGCGCGATGATTAAAGGTGGCGTCAATGTCGCTGAGATTACATTCCGCACCGCATGTGCAAAAGAGTGCATTGCCTTAGCTGCTAAGACCTTCCCAGATGCTGCAATCGGCGCTGGCACAGTCTTAACTAAAGAGCAGGCCTTAGAAGCAATCGAAGCAGGTGCCAGCTTCATCGTGAGCCCTGGCTTCAGCGAAAGTGTTCACGAAGTCTGCAAAGAGAAGAATGTTCCTTATCTCCCCGGTGTCATCACCCCGACTGAGATCATGCGTTGCCTTGACTTAGGCTATCACACCTTGAAGTTCTTCCCCGCTGGCGTCTTCGGTGGACTGAAAGCCATCAAGAACTTAGGCGCAGTCTTCGCCGGCGTTAAATTCATGCCGACTGGCGGAGTCGATAACAGCAACTTAAAAGAATTCTTAGATTGCGATAAGATCTTAGCGGTCGGTGGTTCCTGGTTATCTAAAGGAACTCCAGAGCAGATCGAAGCAACCTGCAGAGAAGCAGTCAGAATCAAGGAGGGAAAGTAAAATGTCCAAAATTGTTACAATGGGAGAAATCATGCTCCGCTTATCTAGCCCGGAGCATCAGAGATTCGTTCAGTCTGAAAGCTTTGATGTCTGCTACGGCGGCGGAGAAGCCAATGTCGCAGTCAGTTTAGCAAACTATGGTCACGAGGCCTACTTCGTCACCAAGCTTCCGAAGCACGAAATCGGTCAGAGCGCTGTCAACGCTTTAAGAAAATATGGTGTCCACACCGACTTCATCGCTAGAGGTGGCGACCGTGTCGGCATCTACTTCTTAGAGTCGGGTGTCTCCATGAGACCTTCTAAAGTCATCTATGATAGAGCTCACTCTGCCATCAGCGAAGCCAAAGAAGAAGACTTTGACTTCGATGCCATCATGGAAGGAAAAGATTGGTTCCACTTCTCCGGCATCACACCCGCGCTTTCCGACTCCATGGCAAAACTCACCGAAAAAGCGTTGATCGCTGCAAAAAAGCACAATGTCACAGTCTCTTGCGACCTTAACTTCAGAAAGAAACTCTGGACCAGTGAAAAGGCAATCTCTGTCATGAGACCCTTGATGAAATATGTCGATGTCTGCATCGGTAATGAAGAAGATGCTGAGCTCTGCTTAGGCTTTAAACCCGAAGCGGATGTCACTCACGGAAAGACAGACAGCAGCGGTTATGAAAATATCTTCCGTCAGATGAAAGAGACCTTCGGTTTCAAATATGTTGTCTCCACTCTCAGAGAGAGTCTCTCCGCCTCTCATAACGGTTGGAAAGCTCTCATCTACGATGGAAAAGAATTCTATGAGTCCAAACACTACGACATCATGCCGATCGTCGACCGTGTCGGTGGCGGCGACTCCTTTGCCGGCGGTTTGATTCACGGACTTCTCACCTATTCTTCCATGAAAGACGCTCTTGAATTCGCTGTCAGCGCAAGCGCCTTAAAACACACCATCCCTGGAGATTTCAACCTCGAATCCAAAGAGGAAGTTGAGACTCTCATGAACGGTGATGCCTCCGGAAGAGTTCAGCGTTAATCGATCTCAATCTCAATCAATCTCATCTCTAGGGGAGCGACCTTCAATTGGAAGGTCAGCTCTCCGGAGATGATTTTCTTTTGTTCCAAAGAAAACATCACCGAAGAGAAATCCTCAATCGTCTGATATTCTTGATCTGTCATATTCTCAAAACCACCTGCGTTAATCCAAGAGTCGTAGGATGAACCAGAGTGCGTGGAGAGCTCATTGATTTTGACTTTTGCAACTTCTTTATTCCCTAATCCGGTAATCTTGATTGTGTAAATATAATTGGTCGAAGTCGGGAAGCAAGTAAGTCTCTCTTTCTCGCTGATGTCATAATACTCTCCTTGTGCAAAAAGCTTGGAGTAATGAGAGTAGTTGTTGACGAGAATGATGATTTTATCCCCCTCTTTCGTGACAATGAAGTTCTTTGCAAAAGCTATTGTCATTCCACCTAATTTTCCGATGAAAGAAAGAGCAGTCGCGCTTGCTTTCTTCAAACCGTTGAATGTGAAAAGACCGCCAGCGCCCTGGAACGGATGCTTCAAAGAGACAATTGGATTGGAAAGATCGGAAAGAGTGAAATAAGTGATCGCGTAAAGATCAGAGAGGTTGTTTAGATAATTTCTCACTTCATAACTCGATGCGTAAAGCGTGTCGTTTAATAAGTTATTTCCTTGTGCAAATACACAGTTTTCCACCACGAGCTTATTGAAATACAGCCCGTGATCCTTGAGGCTTTGAATCGTTTTCTTGAGTTCATCTTTCTCTTGAACAATCTCATTTTTCTTCAGAAAATGATCATACTGAAGAGAGTAAAAATCAAATTTCCGTAAAGAATTCACATAAAACTCTTTCAAGGTAAGAAGATCTTTCTCTGTATATTTCTTTCGTGGAAAAGAAGGCGCCATCACTTTGATGGATTCTTCCTTTACTAGATTTAAAAACTTATCGCATACATAAGAAAACGTTTTCATCTCTTCCAGTGTTAGACAAAGGATATCTCGCTTGCTGTTTAACGAGACAATCCACGTTTTCACTTCATCTGAAGAGAACTTGAATTTCAAGTGATCGAAGAGTCTTTTCACCTCTTGGATAAACTGTTCTGGCAAGATACTTTCATCGTATTCGAAGCGGAGCAACGGCTTGATATGGTAGGAGAGAAGCGAAGAAACCACATTGTCTAAGATGAGTAAGACACGGCGGTCTAACACTTCGTTTTCTCTCTTGTACTGCCGATCAAACACACCGGAAATAATCCCGTATTCGAAATGATTTTCTTTCAGATATTTCTCGATGCGCTCATCGATCCCGTGTCTTGTGAACACCTTAAGATCGCCTATGTTTAAGAATTTCTGAACAGTATTTCTTCGTTTCTCACCAGCTTGTTCAGCATCCACCTCGATAACATATTCTCTGTTTCTTGTGATCTCTTTCGAATCGTGATGCTGCGTGTTGTAATCATCGTAATACTTGATAATCTGGTTGAGAACCTCTTTTCTTAGGAACGCGATATCGTTTGGAGAATCTGTTTTTTCTTTCTCTTGGAATGTCTTTCGATAAGCGCTAGGATAGCAGCCGTAAAACTTTTGGAAGGCTCTCACATAAGCTCTAGCATTTTCAAAACCATTCTCCACTGCGACCTCTTCCATGGTCTTATTTCCGCTGATCAAAGAGTTCATAGAATTATTGACTCGCAACTGGTCATAATAATCATTGAAGGTCTTCCCCTGACATTTCTTAAAGAGTCTTGAAAGATAAGAAAGGTTGTAGTGATACATATCCGCAAGCTGTTTTAAGGTGATATTCTTCTGGTAATTCGCATGAAGATAATTCAACATTTTCGCGTTGATTTTCAAAGAAGAAGCAGAATATTCTTCCTTCTTGTTCTCGATTCTGAAGTCGTTCATAAGCTGTGCAAAAAGAGAGAAAATAATCGCTCTATTCGTGTAAAGAGAGTTGATGTTATCCATCGTGTTGAACTTGATGATGGAATAGATGAGATAACGCAAGGACTCATAACGAGAATTGACCGGATTTGTGATGGTGTTTAGATGGAATTGAAGTGAGATTGCTTCTTCCTCTTCTAATTCAAAGCCGTACTGGTTGATATTGCACACTAACATCGAACAGGTAGCTTCCGAGTGAAAAGAGCAGATAGAGAAGGGATTGATGATGATCATGTCATCTTTTTTAGCGTGATAAATTTCCGTTCCGACAGTGATATCACACGTTCCCTCCATCACGAGAATCAAGCGGATTGTAGGGCTTGCATCCGGGAAGATTTCATCGAAATGGCACACCGAAAATGAAAGCGGTAACTTGTTGCTCAATTGGACAATCGTAAATTCACTTTTCATCCTTTTCACCTCACATAAGTGAAGATATTATACTATTTACTTTTGACAAAGCGAATATAACTGCACTTTTTTGATTTTTATATTTATAAAATAAATATTGATTATTATTTAAAAAGAAAAAAAGATGCACATCTTTATACAAAACACTCAATGTGAAAGCTCTTTCAATAACAATAAAATGTTATTGTGAAGGAGAAAGCATATATGGCAGAACCAATTTTTAAAGCTTCCCATATCGTAAAACAATTCGGTCCAACAATCGCGCTGAACGATGTCTCTATTGAAATCTACCCCGGTGAGATCCGCGGCTTCATCGGAGAAAACGGCTCTGGTAAATCTACCATGTCTCAGATTATGACAGGTATTTATGAAAAGACTAGCGGCCAGATGGAATATCACGGAAAACCTTGGAATCCAAAATCCATGGTTGATGCGCTCCAAGGTGGCATCGGTATCATCGTACAAGAGAATGGAACCATCTCCGAGATCTCCGTCGCTGAGAACATTTTCTTAGGAGAGTTGAAGAACTTCTCCGGTGCCCATTACTTCGAAGAAAAGAAAGTAGAAAACTTCTCCCCTCTCTTCCACCTTTCATTAACTGACTTTGATAAATGCGCAGAAGAATTCTTAGCAAATGAAAAGAACGCCGATAAAAAACAGCGTTCTAACTTTGTCAAAGAGAGTAAGAAAACACTTCTTGAAAAATACCAAGCGCTCAATGCTGAACTTAAGAAAGATCAAGAGAAGAGCTTAAATGACATCATCGAACAGTTCAACAGTGATGCCAAAGCTCTCTTTGATGCATATTCTACAAAAGAGAAAAGCATCGATGAATTCTACGACAAGAATGAAGAGAAACTTGAAGAGATATACGTCAAGAGAAGAAGAGAACACGAACACAAGCTCAATGAGAAAGACTACGAGAATAAAGTCAAAATCTTGAAGAGAAACCTCTACCTAAAAAAATCCTTCTTAAAAACTGATGTCACCTCATTGAAAAACCACTATCTCAACGCGTTGCAGAAAATTAAGAATCCAGAACACATCCAAAACAAAGTGAAAACATTCTTCCTCAACACCTTCTTCGGACTCTTCGTCAACGGAAAGAAGTTGAGAAAACACGCCGCCAAAGCCTTGAGCAACATCGGCGCAAATGACATCAACCCTGCCATGATCACAGCCGCTTATGACATGCAGGCTAGAAAACTCATCGAAATCGCTAAGTGCTTAAACAAGAATCCTGAAATTTTCATTGTCGATGAGACCACCACCGCCTTAAGCGAGACAGGAAGAAACCTCCTTTACAAGAAAATGGAAGAGCTCAAGAACCAGAACAAATCCGTCTTGTTTATCTCCCACGACCTCGATGAACTCATGGAGAAATGCGATACCCTCACCGTCTTAAGAGATGGAAACATCGTCGCCAATCTCACCAAGAGCAAAGGAGAATTCGATCCAGATCAGATCAAGAAATTCATGATCGGAAGAGAGCTCAAAGGAGATTATTACCGCTCCGATTACGACGGTACCTCCTCTGAACAAGTCGTTCTTAAGATGGTTGACGGCATCGAGAAAAACCAACTTCGCCATGTCAATCTCGAACTTCACAAAGGAGAAATTCTCGGCATCGGTGGTCTCTCCGAATGCGGTATGCACACCTTAGGAAAAGCCCTCTTTGGAAACATCAAGATGGAAGGTGGATTCGTCTATGCCGGCGAAAACTTAGACAAATTAGTCAAGAGTGAATCCTTCGCGATGAAACAGAAGATCGGATACCTCTCCAAAAACAGAGATGTTGAAGCTCTCGCCTTGAAATCCTCCATCTTCGACAACATCGCCATCGCCTCTATCAACAACATCGCCAAAGCAAACTTCCTCATCCTCAAATCTGATGAGAAGAAACTCGTCAACAAACAAGCCAAAGACTTACAAATCAAATGCAACTCCACCGAACAGCTTGTTTCCACCCTCTCTGGCGGTAACAAACAGAAAGTCTCCTTCGCCAAGTGGATTGCAAACGATTCTGACATCCTCATCCTCGACTGCCCAACCCGCGGTGTCGATATCGGTGTCAAACAGTTCATCTATCAGCTCTTATACAAGATGAAGAAAGAAGGAAAGTCGATCATCATGATCTCCGAAGAACTCCCCGAACTCATCGGTATGGCAGACCGCATTCTCATCATGAAAGATGGCCAGATCGCCAAAGAGTTTGCAAGAAGTCCTGAGCTGACCCAAGAAGAGATCGTCCAATACATGATTTAAGGAGGAATAGACAATGGAACAGACAGAACAAGTCAACACCTATCTTCACTTCGACGCTGATCTCATCGAAAAAGCCTCTTCCTTAAAAGATGCGGACAAAGAGAAAAAAGACACGTTTCGAAAAGAGCTTCAAGAACTCTTCAAAAAGAAAGATCTCGAGAGCAAGACTGCGATCAAAGCCAATCTCATAAAAATCGAAGAAGATCACAAGAAAGCCCTCCAGGAATTTAAAGACTTGAAAGAAAACAGCTTGAAGAAAGCAGAAGAAGACTACTTAAAAATCCAAACACCCACCAAAAAAGACCAGAGAGATTATTCCGATATTAGAAAAGGCATCGAAATCAACTGCAAGAGAAGCATGAGAAAAGAAAACAGCAGTTATGAATCCCTAGTCACCAACACCAAACTCCTCCGCAAAGAAATCCACGACGAATACCTCAAGATTCTTTCCTTAGCCGGAACGAAAGAGAGTCCTGTAGACCGCTTGAAGAACAAACAGCTTGAATATTACGGAACTGTCAATCTCAAAGCCAGCTTGCTCAGCAAAAAATTCTGGATCAACAAAATCCCACTTCTGATGCTTCTTCTCATCATCTTAGCCTACTACATCGGAAAAACCATCACCGGATATTCTGGAAACTTAGGAGATGTCATCAACAACGGCATCTTCGTCGCTGTTGTCGCCACAGGCGCTGTCTTCATCTACTCCCAGGGTGGCTTCGATATGTCCTTAGGTAACGCTTCCCTCATGTGCGCCACCATCGCAGCGCTCTTATACAACAACACCCACAACCTCTTTGTCTCCTTGCTTATCGCAGTGCTCCTAGGCGCTTTCTTAGGCATCGTCAACGCCGTCTTAGCCACCATGCTCAACCTCCCTGTTATGGTTATGACCTTGACCATGATGAACATCTTAGCCGCTATCTCCGATGCGATCTTCTCCTCAAACGGCGGCCTCATCTCAGTCGATGAAGGCATGATCGATAACGCTTGGGTCTACGCTTCCTTCTTAGCCCTCTTCTTCATCCTCTGCTGGTTCATCTTCAACTACACCAAAGTCGGAAGAAGAAACAAATTCATCGGCTCCAACAAAAAAGCTGCCAAATTCAACGGTATCGACTTGATGAAAGCCGGCCTAATCTCCTTTGCGATTTCCGGTATCGGATTAGGCATCTGCGGTTTCCTCTTCGCCTGCACTAAGAGCGGATCCAAATTCGGTTCCGCTACTGTCTTAAGCCAAGTCGGCCTCAATGTCGTCATCGCGATCGTCTTCGGCGGTATGACCACTAGCGGCGGTCCGAAATCCAAAGTCAGCTGCGCAATCATCGGTGCTTTCTTCTCCGTTTTCCTCGATGAATTCTTCGCCGCCATCTCAACCCCTGCATTCCAAGTCGGAGATTACTGCTACTTAGCCAAAGGCATCATCTTCCTCATCGTCAGCTTAGCCAACATGTGGGATACCAGAGGAAAAATGCTCGCTTCTGGAGGTACGATCCAATGAAATACACGAAACCGATTCAATATTCGAAAAGTCCATTCTTCGCCAATCTCAAACTGAAGAGCATCGGAAAGAAACTCTTCTGGTCCCTCCTTTGCCCCGTGGTGATGCTCCTTGTCGCAATCCTCTTATCCAACATCAGCGGCACCGGCCTCTTCATCATCGGCTCCAGCAAAGACAACATCGCCAACATCATGATCATGGCAAAATCCATGCTCATGACCCTCATCGCTGCCTTAGCCTTAAACACCAACCTCAACTCCGGACGTATGGACTTCTCCTTAGGTGCAACTGGCATCTTAGCTTGCCTCTTTGCCTCTCTGATTGTCCCTGACATCGCCACTGTCAACAACATCTTCCTCTTCTTATTTGTCTCTATCCTCTTTGGCATGATCTTAGGATTCATCCACTCCATCGTCCTCATCCTCACCAAACTCCCTCCGATTGTCGTCAGCTTAGGCATGTGCTTAGTCTATGAAGGTATTGCCAAAGTCGTCGGAAATGCGACCGGCTCCACTGGCACTGTCAACCTCACCGGTGGCGCTCACACCACCTCCTTCTTCCAAGAGCCGATCATCTTAATCCCAATGCTTCTCATCATCTGCCTTATCATGGCAAGCGCTCTTTGCTACACCCGTTACGGATACAACAAACTCGCTTTAGTCTACAACCAGAAAATCTCTGTCGATACCGGCATCAATGAGATCAGCCACTGCATCATCTCTTTCATCATCGCCGGTGCTCTCATCGCTATCTATCAAGTCATGTCCTCCTGCGGCACCTCTTCCATCACCATCAACATCAACTTAGCCTCCTCAGGAACTGTCTTTAAAAACTTCTTACCTATCTTTATCGGCGGTATCTTAGCCAAGTACAGCAACCAGATAGTCGGACTTCTATTAGGTGTCTTATCCACCACTCTCTTATACTCCTACGGCTTTGATAACGCGGCAGCAATCGGCTTATCCTCCACCATCTCCAGCCTCTTAAACGGCTTCTCCGTCTTCGCTGTCTTAGTCTACATGGTCGACAAAGATCGCTTCCTCAACTGGCTGAAGATGAAGAAGTACATCTTTGAAGAAAAACGTCTCAATCCGAATAAGAAAGGAGCTGAAAAAGCATGAAAACAAAAACCAAAGCGCTTCTTTCCCTCCTCGGAATGAGCATGCTCACCTCTTGCAAAATCGAAGATTTCTTCATCTTCGGTGGCACAGAGACAGAGCAGAGCGACATCGAGACATTTGAAGGGTGCAAGAATGTCCTCTTCTTCGCCCTCTACAACTATTACGGATATGAAGGACAACATTTCACTAACAAGTGGTTAGGAATGAACGATGCTCTGAAAGATCACGGCATCACCGTAACCGGATACGAAGGCGAAAAAGATGCCAGAAAATTCACCATCACCAGAGAAGCGACCTGCGATCTTCCAGAAGATGCCGTCATCTACATGGTCAACAACCAGAACTGGGATGCTGGCATCCAGTTCTCCAAGCCGTTCTCCGTCTACCATCCGATGGCTGTCATCTCCACCTGCAACGGCGTCGAATTCGCCTCTGCACCGATTCTCTCTGTCGAAGAGAAAATCTCCAACGCGACCATGGGCGGCTTCTCCGACACCTATCGACAAGCCTTTGTCAACGGTTCGTTGACCTACCTTGTCGCAAAATACACCGCCCATATCCTCCCGATCTTCGCCGCCTGTATCAATGCGCTTGATAACGGAGGTGCGATGAGAAACGAAGATGGAACAGCCCTCCAGCTCTCTATCACCCAGTGGGCCATCCAAACCCTTGCAGAATACGACAAGATGGATGCTGTCGATTCCATCGATCCCTCTCACCCCACCTTAAGAAAAATCAACATCGACAAGTTCTTCGATAAAACGAATCCTAGTTACGGCGCGAAAAACCTCCAAGACTTTGTCAAAGACTCCTCCAAAGAGAACGTCGCTAAGATGTACGAAGAAAACGGTGCAAATCAAGCGGAAGATGAAGCGAATTTCCGCAAAGGAAAGCAATACACATGCGGCATCATCGCCCCCTCTAGTGTCAACGATCAAGTCCAGAAATACATCGACTTCATCCGCGGCTACTTAGCAACCGCCTACAACTGCATCGTCTTGCCAAACGGCTCTGTCACCTCCACCAACACTCAAGATATGGTCGCCACCCAGCTCTGTAACCAAGGCGCAGACTTCATCATCTCCTTGCAGGATGACACCGACAGAAACAAAGCAGCAAAAATCTGCAACGACAAAGGAGTCTACTTCGCAATCGCAGGCTCGTGTCAAAACGACATCGACTACAAAGGAATCAAAGATCTTCCCTACTATGTCGGCTCCATCGGCACTTCCATCCAAGAAGAGAGAAGAGCAGCCAAAGAGATGACCGAATATTACCTCCAGTGCATGATTCACCGTGAAGCTGGAGACTTAGAAGAATACCAGAAAGAAGTCAAAGGGCTGAATCAGATAGAAGAAACTCTCGTCTATTACCCCTTTGACAAAGAGAGGGGCATCTGATGGCTACCTTCAGTTTCACCTTCTATCCCAAATCACTCGGGAGAAAAAAGAACTTCGAACTTGTCATCCCTAGCCTCAATCTCCACCAAAGTTTAGGAAATCAAGATCCGCAATACTATCAACACCAAGAAGAAAAATACCCGTTGATTCTTTGCCTCTCCGGCTTCGGAGACGATGAGAAAGCGTGGATGCAGAACACACCGATTATCTCCTACCTCGAGAAATACCACGTCGCAGCCTGCTTCCTTAACGGTGACAACAAGTGGTATTTAAACCAAGGTCAGATTGAAAATTATTACAACCTGATCGAAGAAGACCTCCTTGACTTCCTCTACGGAAACTTCCGTTTCCTTTCCAAAGATTTGCCTTTGATCATCATGGGTGTCTCTATGGGCGGATATGGAGCCTTATATCACTACTTAAAAAACACAGACAAATATCAAGCCTGTGTCGCACTTTCCCCCGCCACCAAACCAGACTTCTTAGATGAGTCAAAATACGGAACGCTCAGAGAACTCGCCCTGAAGAGCAAAGGCAAAGAAAAACATGTCTACCTCTCGGTAGGAAGTGAAGACTTCATCATCAACGCTTCTAAAGAACTCGACACATTCTTAAAAGAGAACCAAGTCGGCATCTCATACCGCTATCTCGAAGGAAAAGATCACTCCTGGAAGACCTGGAGAGAACAGTTAGATGACATATTCGACACATTACAAAAACAAGGTTTCATCGGCAACGAGCCGACAAAATAAAGGAGAAAAACAAATGAAACAGAAACGTATTACCTTGCTCACCTCCATCCTCGGCTTAGCCTTATTAGCCTCTTGCGGAGGCGGAAAGACCGGCGAAGACGGCAAGCAGATCAAAGCGGAAGAAGCTAACAAGATCATCGAGAGCTTCTCCGGAGAACCCTCTGGAAAATTCCAACTCACCTACACTGCCAATTACGATGTTGATGTTGACAGCAACGGCGGAAGCGGTAAATTAGACAGCTTTAAGCACAAGACAAGAGATGTCACAAAAGCAGACGTCGACTTCACCAGCGGTGACCTCTATCTTAAGATCAGCAAAGAATCCAAAGATCTCTTGCTATCTGAGACTGCTTCAAAGACAGAAGCTTTAGTCTACAAAGAGGGAAGCCAGTACTTCTATGTCACCTCCACCATGGAAAATCCTGTCGCCTTAGCCTCAGAAGCAGCCGCTAAGACCAAGATTGGAGAACTCATCCAGTCTGTCTCTTACAACCTCGGCGGATACATCACTACAGACACATTAAAATACGAAGGAAATCACATGTATGAGTGGAGAGAATTCGGTCTCTCCTCCACTGCGATTACTCCGGAGTTTTGCAACGATCCTTATTATTACGGAAAATTAGATGACGGCGGATTGGTCATCAAGACAAAACCGGAATATGTCGGCTACAAGACAGACTCCGGTATCTCCGACTTCTCCAACAAAACCGACAATTACGCTGCCGATGTTACAGTCAAGACCGATTCCAAAGGCCTTGTCACCTCGTACCTTGAAACCTTCAACACCGCAAGCTTAGATTTCGCCATCATGACCCCGGCACCGACTGTCAAGATCACCGGAACCAGAGAGTTCCAGGCAAGCTACAGCGCAACTTTCACAAAACTTACCACCATCGATCACAAACTCACCTTAGCCACCATCACCTGGGATGA
>JALFLX010000051.1 GCA_022774485.1 Bacilli bacterium | reverse complement strand
ATTATTCTTTCCAATGTTTGGAACAATGTCGGTTTGATTGCTATTGACAGCTTAGGAGATGAGTTTTTAGAAGCGGTTAAGACCGGAGATCAGGTTGAAGTGAAAGAAGACGGAACGGTCATCATTCCGGAATAAAATCTTTTCCCTATTTCTCTTTTTGTCTCTTCTTAGTATAATTTTGAGGTAAGGAGACACAGCATTTTTGTACCCATTGTGGTAGCCCGATTAACGATGATATGCAATTCTGCCCTCGCTGTGGACGAGAAATCCGCAACGATCGGCAAGGGTTTTCTATGGATGATAACACCAGAACTGAATTCACGCCGGAAGTGACTACAAAAGTTGGTCACTCTACGGATGCAAGAAGGAGCTTGATCTTTGGATTTGTCTCTTTCTTCTTCGGATTTTTTGGAATTCCAGCTATCATTTATGGGTTTAGGGACAAAGAAGATGAGTGGTCATTAGCGGGAATGATTATGGGTGTCTGTGCCTGTATCGTTTTGACTATCGATGCAGTGTTATCCATTATGTCTCTCTTTTGAAAACACAGGTGGATGAATTTTCATCGACTTGGAGTATAATAGAAAAAGTTTTACGGAGGAAACCATATGATTAAATTAGTTTTGATCCGTCACGGCGAAAGCGAGTGGAACAAACTCAATCTCTTCACCGGATGGACAGATGTCGAACTTTCCGAAAAAGGTGTTGAAGAAGCGAAGAATGGTGGCAAACTTCTCCATGAAGAAGGCTATTCGTTCGATATCGCGTTCACTTCTACCTTAAAGAGAGCGATTCACACCTGCTGGCATGTCTTAGATGGTGTCGATCAGGCTTATATCCCTGTCGTCAAAGATTATCATCTCAACGAGAGACACTATGGTGCATTACAGGGACTTAACAAAGCTCAGACTGCTGAGAAGTACGGTGCTGAACAGGTTCACCAGTGGAGAAGATCTTTCGATATCGCTCCACCGGCCTTAGAACCCGATGATGAGAGAAATCCGGCTCTTCAGCCCGCTTACAAGGGAATCAATCCTGAGGAGCTTCCGCTCCATGAATCCTTAAAGGATACCATCGCTAGAGTTGTCCCTTATTACAACAATGTCATTGTCCCTTGCCTCAAAGAGGGAAAGAAAGTCTTGATCGCCGCTCACGGAAACTCCTTAAGAGCTCTTGTCAAATATTTAGACAATATCTCCGATGAGGATATCGCTGGCCTCAACATTCCGACTGGTGTCCCGCTCGTCTATGAGCTTGACGAAGATCTTAAACCGATCACTCACTATTACCTCGGTGACCAGGAAGCGATTGCCAACAAGATCAACGCCGTCAAGAATCAAGATTCTGTTAAGAAATAAATTTAAACGAAAACGCGCTTGAAAAAGCCTCTCTGAAGAGAGAGGCACAAGCGCTTTTTTATAGCGGTTCTCCGCAGTTCTTACAGAACCTCGCATCCGCTTTGTTCTCTTGGCTGCAATGAGGACAAGTCTTGGTGAGCTTGCTTCCGCAGTGGTTGCAGAAGAGGGCATCTTCATCGTTTTCGTATCCACATGAGGAACAGGGAATTTTCTTTACCTGATTCACAACATCTCTGGTGAATTCACCGTATTCTCCTTTCGTTTCCTCAAGATACATCTTGTGAATTGGAAGCTGACTTCTAACACAGTATCGGGCGATACTTCTTTGAAACGAGAACATGAGCAAGGAAAAGCCGATCACGAAAGAGAAAACAGCGGCTGGGATCAAACCGAACAATTCTAGATTTAGGAAATAGACAATAAGGAATGAAGCAGCAGCAAGCAAGAGAAGAATTCCGATAACTCTCACGATGATGACTGCTCTTCGATATTTTTTCTCTTCTTGTTCTTTGTTTGACATAGGATGTTCCTCCTGTTCATGATTATAAACGGAAGTGAGATTTCATGCAAGGCGTGAGAAGGAAAGAACTCTCCTTCGTGATTGTCGTTTTCGAAGAAGAACGGATGCGATATAATATTTTTCAAGGAGAAATAAATAATTATGATTATTATCGAAGTGAAAGATTTTGGAACAATCGAGCTTGAGCTCGACAGAAAGAACGCGCCGATTTCCTGCGCGAATTTTGTCTCATTAGTCAAAAAGGGATTCTATGATGGTCTCACTTTTCACCGTATCATCAAAGGCTTTATGGTTCAGGGTGGCGACCCGATGGGAACGGGTGTCGGTGGACCTGGATATTCCATTAAAGGTGAATTTCAAATAAATGGAGTTAACAATACCTTATCTCATAAGAGAGGTGTCATCTCCATGGCGAGAGCGATGAATCCAAACTCCGCAGGAAGCCAGTTCTTTATCTGCGATGCAAACGATGAGTTCTTAGATGGGCAATACGCTGCGTTTGGTCATGTGACGAAAGGATTAGAGGTCTTAGATAAAATTGCCTCTGTCAGAACAGACCGCAACGATGCTCCCTTAACTAAAGTTATCATCAACAGCATCAAGGCTGTCGATGAGGAAGATGTTGAATTTGAAAAATTACCACAGAGATGATCAAAGTATTCTTCGGAAAGGATCCTGGATACACCTCACATCTCGCGCACAAAGAGTGGGAAAAACTCTTGAAGGCGAATGGAAATCCAGACTTTGAGGTGTATGATGGCTTTCAAAATCCTGTCAGCGACC